>JAHRVR010000024.1 GCA_019090585.1 Sphingomonadaceae bacterium | reverse complement strand
CTTCGGCAAGAAGGCGCGCAACCAGCGAAGGGGGCATGAGCGAGGGCGTTCCACCGCCAAAAAAGACCGAATGCAGCTTCTCGCCGCCAGCCAGTCCAGCTTCAAATGCCATGTCGGCCAGCAGCGTTTCCTGCCAGATCGAGACATCGACCTCATCGCGGACATGGCTGTTGAAATCGCAATAAGGACATTTTGCGAGGCAGAAGGGCCAATGGATGTATAGCGCGCGGGCCATCGAGGGATCCTAGAGCATCGTGCGGAAAAGTGGGAACCGGTTTTACCGTCGGTGAACTTCGTTTCCGCAGCAAACGATGCGGCAAGATCAATCGCCAAACTGCTCCGCTACCAGTTTGGCGAAAGCATCTGCGCGGTGGCTCATGGAGTGCTTCTCTTCGGGATCGATCTGCGCGAAAGTTTCATCGCGCCCAAGCGGCTGAAAAACCGGGTCATAGCCGAAACCCCGATCACCGCGAGGCGGCCAGACCACAGTTCCATCGACCCGGCCTTCGTAAGTCACACAAGTGCCATCAGGCCATGCGATGGCCAACACGCAGCTGAACCAGCAGGAGCGCTCGGCATCCGGCCCCAGAGCTTGAAGCATACCTTCAACTTTGCCCATCGCCATGTACCAGTCCCGGCCGGGCTCGCCTTCGAAAGATTGCCTTTGCGCCCAGTCGGCGGTGTAAACGCCGGGCCTGCCGCCAAGTGCAGTAACGGAAAGGCCGCTGTCATCGGCCAGCGCAGGCAATTGCGCGGATTGTGCGGCACTATGCGCTTTGATCAAGGCGTTTTCGACAAATGTCGTTCCGGTTTCTTCTGGTTCAGGAAGACCCAGCGCACCAGCCGAGATGCACTCAAGCCCGAAAGGCGCCAGCAGAGCCGAAATTTCCTTCAGCTTGCCGGCATTGTGGGTGGCGATAACCAGCCTTTCGGAGCCGAGCCTGTTCTTCACCCCGCAATTGCCTCGTCCTGCGCGGTGAATATCCCGTCGCAGCCGACGCGTGCCAGACGAAGCATGCGAAGCATGGCTTCCTCGTCATAGGGCGCGCCTTCCGCCGTGGCCTGCGCTTCGGCGATCAGACCGCCTTCGATCAGCACAAAATTGGCATCGGCATCGGCATTGCTGTCCTCGTCATAGTCAAGATCGAGGACCGGCGTGCCCTGATAGATACCGCAGCTGATCGCAGCGACTTTGGCTGTGATCGGATCTTCCGAAATTACACCATCGGCCATCAACTTGTTGACCGCCAACCGAAGCGCAATCCATGCGCCCGAGATTGAGGCGGTTCGCGTTCCGCCATCGGCCTGGATCACATCGCAATCGAGCGTAATCTGCCGTTCGCCCAGCTTCTTCATATCGCATACTGCACGCAGGGACCGTCCGATCAGCCGCTGGATTTCCTGCGTACGGCCAGACTGCTTGCCTCTGGCCGCTTCGCGGTTGCCGCGCGTATGGGTGGCGCGGGGAAGCATCGAGTATTCCCCAGTCACCCAGCCTTCGCCTTTACCGCGAAGAAATGGCGGGATTCGCTCTTCCACGCTGGCGGTGCAGATGACCTTGGTTTCCCCGAATCCGATCAAAACTGAGCCTTCGGCATGTTTGGTATAACCGGTTTCGATCTGTATCGTGCGCATTTCGTCTGGCGCGCGGCCTGATGGACGCATAAAATCTACCTTTCCTGATAATTGCGCAGCCCTGTGGAGCAATAGGCTTGAGGCTGCAAGCGGAACCCCTAAGTTAGAGCGCATGGTTGCATTGCCCGTCACAGAATTAACAGACCGCGCGCGCGAGATTTTTCGGCACGTGGTCGAAGGTTATATCGGCACCGGCAATCCTGTCGGGTCCAAAACGCTTGCCCAGTCACCGGGCGTAGATCTCTCACCGGCATCGATTCGCTCGGTGCTTGCGGAACTTGAGCACAACGGCTTGCTAACGGCTCCGCACACCAGCGCCGGGCGGATGCCAACGGAACTGGGCCTGCGGCTCTTCGTCGATGGAATGATGCAAGTGGCCGAACCGAGCATGCATGAGCGTGCCGCGATCGAGCAGTGTTTGTCCGAGCCGGGCCCCATCGAGGCCGCTCTGGAAGCGACAAGCGCGATACTTTCTGAACTGTCTGCTTGCGCCGGGGTGGTGATGGTCCCGCACCGTGACCCGAACCTGTCGCAATTCTCGCTGGTCAGGATCGCTCCGGACAAGGCACTTGCCGTGTTGGTCGGCGATGATGGCGCAATCGAGAACCGCATTCTGGAATTGCCAGCGGAGATCGGCGGCAGCGCATTGGAAGAGGCCTCCAACTATATAACAGCCCAGCTTTCTGGCCGCACTTTGGGGGAAGCCGTTGCCACGGTTCACGCTCAGATATCGAGAGGCGAAACCGCGCTGAACGATGTCAGCCGGGAGCTGGTGGAACGCGGCCTTGCGATCTGGAGCGAAGACGCGTTGCAGCGCCCGGTTCTGATCGTGCGCGGACAGGCGAATTTGCTCGATGACACAGCGCTTAGCGATATCGAGCGCGTTCGCTCGCTGCTTGACGACCTTGAAAACAAACAGTCGGTCGCGGAATTGTTGGAGCTTTCACGCGATGCCAAATCAGCGCGCATATTCATCGGCGCGGAGAACCGGCTTTTCGCGCTGTCAGGGTCTTCGGTCATCGCCTCTCCATACCATGACAGCGATGGCAGAGTGGTGGGCGTCGTCGGGGTTATTGGGCCCACGCGGTTGAATTATGCGCGGGTTGTCCCCATGGTTGATTTTACAGCCCAGTCTCTGGGTAAGCTCATCGGTTAGCTGGAATTACACAGAACAATGAACGATCAGAAAAATCCGCAGGATGATCCCGCGGTATCAGAAGAATTGAAGGGCGTCCCCGAAGATCTGCTGGATAATGGCAGCGAGGATGATGGCGACCAGGAAAATGATTTCGCAAGTCTGGGCGGAGCGCTTGAGCGCATGCGCGAAGAGCTCGAAACTGCAAAGCAGGACGTGCTTTATGCAAAGGCGGAAACCCAGAACGTCCGGCGGCGAATGGAAAAGGACATCGCCGATGCGCGCAGCTATGCCGCAACGGGTTTTGCCCGCGATGTTCTTTCAATCTCGGACAATCTGTCCCGCGCGCTCCAGGCTATTCCCGATGAATTGCGAGAGGACGAGAAGGGGAAGGGTCTTGTTGCCGGACTCGAGGCAACGGGCCGTGAACTGGAAAAAGTGTTCGGCCAGCACGGCATTGAACGCATTGCCGCGGTGGGCCTTCCGCTCGATCCCAACCAGCATCAGGCGATGATGGAAATCCCGACTATTGATGCGGAGGCAGGCACGGTCG
>JAHRVR010000023.1 GCA_019090585.1 Sphingomonadaceae bacterium | reverse complement strand
ATCTATTCGGAATACAAAGCGAATCGGCCGCCGCCGCCAGAAGATCTGGTTCCGCAGTTCCCTTTGATACGCGATGCAACACACGCATTTTCCCTGCCCTGCATTGAAGAGGAAAATGTCGAGGCCGACGATGTGATCGCCTCTTACGCCAGATCTGCTGCCGACATTGGCTGGAGCGTGACAATCGTTTCGTCCGACAAGGATCTGATGCAACTGATCGGACCGCACGGCCGGGGCCATATCGATATGCTGGACACGATGAAAAACCAGCGCATCGACATTCCGGAAGTGGAGGAGAAATTCGGCGTTGCGCCCGAAAAGGTGGGCGACGTGCTCGCGCTGATGGGCGATTCGGCAGATAATATTCCCGGCGTCTATGGTGTCGGGCCCAAGACCGCGACCAAGCTGATTCAGGAGCATGGAAACCTCGAAGCCGCGCTGGCAGCCGCGCCGGGCATGAAAAAATCCAAACTGCAGGAAAGGCTGATCGAGCACGCCGACATGGCCCGGCTCAGCCGCGTGCTTGTCACCCTGAAGGAAGATTGCGCGCTGCCGGTCCCGCTTGATGACTTCAAACTGGGGGCCATTCCGCCAGAGCCACTTACGACTTTTCTGGAAAAACACGGATTTACCCGCCTTCTGAAACGACTCGGCACGGGAACCGGCAGCCCGGACCGAACAACCCAGCTTCATCCGGCCAAGCCGGAGACAGGCGGCGCTGGCCCGGTCAAAGGCGCTGCGCGCCAGCCTGCGCCCGAGATGCCGGCGATCGATCGCAGCGCCTATGAATGCGTGACCACGCTCGATGCCCTCGATCGCTGGATCGAACGGTGTTCCAACGCGCGGTTAATCGCGTTCGATACCGAGACCAGCGCGCTAGACGCCATGCGCGCCGACCTTGTCGGGGTGAGCCTGGCTACCGGGCCAAATGAGGCATGTTATATTCCGCTCGGCCACGGCGGGACGGACATGTTCGCGCAAAAACCAGAACAGGTTCCGCTCGATGAAGCACTGAAACGGCTCAAACCGCTGCTTGAAAACCCTGCCGTGCTCAAAGTGGCGCAGAACGCGAAATACGATCTGAACGTGCTGACGCGCTACGACATAGAGGTTGCGCCAATCGACGATACGATGGTGATCAGCTTTTGTCTGGATGCGGGAAACAGCGCCGAGGGAATGCGCGGCCACGGCATGGACGAGCTGTCCGAGCATCATCTCGGCCATACCCCGATCCCGTTCAAGGAAGTGTGCGGCACCGGCAAGAAAGCGATTTCCTTCGCCGAAGTCCCGCTCGACAAGGCAACCGCCTATGCTGCCGAGGATGCGGACGTCACCTTGCGCTTGCACAGCATCCTGAAACCGCGCCTGCCCGACGAAGGCGGCACGCGGATCTATGAGCGGGTGGACCGCCCGCTTATCCCCGTGGTGGCCGGGATGGAGCGCCACGGCATCAGGGTGAACCGTGAACGCCTTGCCCATCTTTCCGCCGAATTTGCCGAGCAGATGGGCGGTCTCGAAACGGAAATTCATAAGCTGGCCGGCAAGGAATTCACCATCGGCAGCCCCAAGCAGCTGGGCGAGATATTGTTCGACCAAATGGGGTTGAAAGGCGGAAAAAAGGGCAAGAGCGGTCAGTATTCGACGGACCAGAGCGTTCTGGAAAAGCACGCGGGCGAAGGCGTGGAGCTGGCCGGAAAAGTGCTCGACTGGCGCCAGCTCAGCAAATTGCGCTCCACATATACCGAGGCGCTGCAGGCCGCGATCAATCCTGATACGCACCGTGTCCACACCAGCTATTCACTGGTGGGCGCACAGACCGGGCGGCTCTCCTCCACCGATCCCAATTTGCAGAATATTCCGATCCGCACCGAAATTGGCCGACAGATCCGCGAGTGCTTCGTCGCAGAGAAAGGCAATGTCCTGCTGGCTGCCGATTACAGCCAGATCGAGCTGCGCCTCGCCGCGCATATGTGCGATGTGCCCACACTCAAGGAAGCCTTCGACAATGGCGAGGATATCCATGCCCGCACCGCGCGCGAGATGTTCGGCGAAGTTGACCGCGATACGCGCGCGCAGGCCAAGACGATCAATTTCGCCATTCTCTATGGCATATCCCGCTGGGGGCTGGCCGGTCGGCTGGGCGTTGAGGCGGATGAAGCGCAGGCCATGATCGACCGCTATTTTGAGCGCTTCCCCGGCATCCAGAAATACATCGTGCAAACGCTCGAGACGGTGCGCGAGCGCGGCTACTCAGAAACGCTGTTCGGCCGCAAGACCTGGTTCCCGCGGATCAATTCCAAAAACGGAGCCGAGCGGCAGGGCAGTGAGCGTGCCGCGATCAATGCGCCGATTCAGGGCACCAGTGCCGACATCATCAAACGCGCCATGGTCCGCATGATGCCCGCGCTTGAGGAAGCGGGGCTTGGCCACGTCCGTATGCTGCTACAAGTGCATGATGAACTTGTCTTTGAATTGCCCGAAGGCGATGTGGCAGCGGCATCGCCCATTATCGAGCGCGTGATGGCCAATGCGGCCCAACCGGCAGTCTCGCTCGACGTGCCGCTGGGTGTGGAAATCGGCTCCGGACCAAGCTGGGGCGCGGCGCACTAACGATGTGAGGCGCATACTCGTGCGTGGCCGATAACCCGCGATCCTAGCGGACGTTGATTCCAAGTTCGCTCAGTATCTGAGTGGCTTGCTCCCGAGAGATGGTTGCGCCGCGAAACAGGCCTGCGTCCACCAGTCGCAAACCGCCAAGATCAGCACCTCGAAGATCAGCGCCCTCGAATCGCGAACCGTCCATATCGGCGTCGCGCAAAGAGCACTCCTCGAAAGTGGTGAGTCGAAAATCGCATTTGCGCAAGTCGCATTGCGAAAAATCGATCCGCCTCAATCTTGCCTTGCGGAAGGAATGTTCCGGCAGCTTGGCATTGACCAACAACGTCTCGTCGAAATGGACATCGGCCGCCTTCACCCCGGACAGATCAGCGCCGGTCAGCTTGCATTGGCTGATACTTGCAGAAGCGAGGGTCGAATATTTGAACGATGCATTGTTGAAATCACTGGCGATGAGCACTGCCTCGCTCAAGTCACTCCCCGTGAAGTTGGCAAAGGCACCTCGGCAGGATTGCCAGACCGTGCCTTCCAGATTCCCGCGGCTGAAGTCACAGCGCCGGAGGCTGCATCGTTCGAACTTCCAGCGTGATAAATTCAGGTCGGACAAGTCAGCCTCATCCAGATCGCAGTCAATCAGATGGTATGGCGATGACGCAAGCAGCCGCTCAACATCGCCTCGCGTCAAAGTTTGTTCGGTCAGCACTCGATCCGGGAACAGGTCATCCATCCGGCGCTGGTAGCTTCAGCTTCCAACCGGAACAAGAGGCGCAGGTAGCAGCCTGCGGTGTGAGCAGTGCCTGGTCAAACAGCCGATCCTGAAATGCAGGCGAGCGGGTATTCTACCAGCCCGCAGCGAGCGCACACTCGCATTCCTGCCCGATCAAATTCAATCGTGCTTCTTGTCACGCGTGGGCTCCAGCATGCCCGGAGCGATGAAGCCGATCGGCTCAACCTGCATGGCGCGCTTCTTCAGCTCGCCTTTCATCTTGCCATATTCGCGTTCCATTTCCGGCGTCACCGTGGCGCGCGAATCCTCAAGCGCTTCGGAAAAGTCTGCCGCGGTCACTTCGGAGACATCCTGACCGTGCTTCCTGAGCGCGACGAGGCCCGCGCGGCGAACCACATCTTCAAGGTCAGCCCCGGTGAAGCGGTCAGCCTCTTGTGCAATCTTCGAAAGGTCGACATCGGAGGCCATCGGCATTCTCTCGGTGTGGATTTTCAGAATGTGCTCCCGGCCTTCCGCGTTGGGTGTGCCCACATAGACCAGCTCGTCAAAGCGGCCCGGCCGCAGCAATGCCGGATCGACAAGTGCGGGCCGGTTGGTCGCCGCGACGACCACGATGGATTGCAATTCCTCCATGCCGTCCATCTCGGCCAGCATCGTATTGACCACACGGGCAGTCACTTGTGGCTCACCCGTTCCGCCACCTGATCCGCGCGCGGGCACAAGGCTGTCGATCTCGTCAATAAAGATAACACAAGGCGCAACCTGACGGGCCCGTGCGAACAGCCGCGAAATCTGTTGCTCACTCTCACCATACCACTTTGACAGCAGATCGGACGATTTGATCGAGATGAAATTGGCTTCCGCCTCTTTGGCGACAGCCTTGGCGAGCAGGGTCTTGCCGGTGCCCGGCGGTCCATAAAGCAGAAAGCCTTTCGCGGGCCGGATACCCAACTTGTGAAATGCCTCCGGGTGCTTGATCGGCAGCTCGACTCCTTCGCGCAGTTTTTCCCGCGCATCGTCAAGACCGCCAATATCGTCCCAGCCAACATCAGGCATCTCGACCATGACTTCTCGCATGGCTGAGGGCTGAACGCGCTTCAGCGCTTCGATGAAATCATCCCGCTCAACCGAGAGTTTTTCGAGAACTTCGGGGGGAATAGTGCGCGCCTCAAGATCAATCTCGGGCATGATACGGCGCACCGCCTCGATCGCAGCCTCGCGGGCGAGCGCAGCGATATCCGCACCAACAAACCCATGCGTTGTGCGCGCCAGTTCCTTCAGATCGATCTCGGGGCCCAGCGGCATGCCGTGGGTGTGAATGCCCAATATCTCGCGGCGGCCACTTTCGTCGGGCACGCCGATCACAATCTCGCGGTCAAAACGGCCCGGGCGCCGCAGCGCCTCGTCCATCGCATCGGGCCGATTGGTGGCGGCGATCACCACCACATTGGCGCGCGTATTCAGGCCGTCCATCAAAGTCAGGAGTTGAGCAACGAGCCGCTTTTCGGTTTCGCCATGCACGTTCTCACGTTTGGGCGCGATCGAATCGATCTCGTCGATGAAAATGATCGAAGGGGCCGACTTTTCCGCATTCTCGAACACTTCGCGAAGGGCCTTTTCGCTTTCGCCATAGCCCGAACCCATGATTTCCGGCCCGTTGATGAGCAGGAAGTTGGCATCGCTTTCATTGGCAACCGCCTGAGCGAGGCGAGTCTTGCCGGTGCCCGGCGGACCATGCAGCAACACACCGCGCGGTGGGTCCACCCCCAGCCGGGTGAACAGTTCAGGATAGCGCAGCGGCAACTCCACCATCTCGCGCAGCTGCCGGATGATGTCGCTCATTCCGCCAACGTCGTCATAACTGATGTCGGCGCGCGGCCCTTGCGCCTCCTCGTAAACTTCGCGCAGTTCGACCTCGGTGTTCTCGTCAATATGGACGATACCCTTGGGGGTTGTCGCAACCACGCTCAGGCGGATCTGGGTCAGCGCATAAGCGGGCGTGTTGAACATGCGCGTCAACTGCGGAGGGATATCGCGCACTTGCTGCTGGCCAGTCGTAGCGACAAGATCACCGGCGATCATCGGCCGGCCATAGAAGTTGCGCTTGAGCGCCATGGTCGGACCCTGCAAGCGCATCTGCTTGTGCGCGGGCGCAAAGACCACGCGCTGGGCTGCGTGCGATTCGGCCTTGCTAACTTTTACATGCTCGCCCGATCCAACTTCGGCATTGCCGCGCTGCAGGCCATCAAGGCGGATGACCTGCAATTCCTCATCTTCGGGATAAGCAAGCATGGCGCGGGCAACAGTCGTTTCCTTGCCGATGATTTCCAGCGTATCGCCTTCCATCGCGCCAATGGCCAACAGGGCGGATTTGGGCAGCCTGGCAATGCCATGGCCACTTTCTTCCTGCCGTGCCGCCGCGACCTGTAGCCTGATCGTCCGCTCGTCTGCCTTGGGCGCCGCATCCGCCATTGCGCAAATTCCTTTTCAAGCCGTTGCGAGCTTCGGTCAGATGCCGGCTCTGTTTCCAGCTAGGAACTTGGACTCTCGATTGCAAACCTGCGCGCACGTGGTTTTTGCGATGGAGACGCCCGCGTCGATCGGAAAAGAAAAAAGGCCCGGTCGGAAAACCGGCCGGGCCATGGGAGTTTGGGAGAGGATGCCTGAAAGGCACTTGTGGTATGATTCATTGCAGTGTTTTGTGCAAGTGCGAATTGCTCACTCTATAATGCAAATACTGCAACTTAACGCCAGATGAACCATAAGCCTATAAAATTACTGAAAAAGATACGAATTACTACGTATCATATAAATAAATCCAAATGAGAATGCCCGGATAGATACTGCCGATGCCTCAAAATGTTGCAGTGCATCATTATGCCGGTCCGGCCAGTGGCGCAGCGCGGATCGACCTGAACGATCAGTGAGTCAGCAACAAAGCCGGACCATCTGACTTATCAAGGAAGTACCGAGTCACGCCTCCAAAGAGATATTCGCGCACCCGGCTGTGCCCAAAAGCGCCCATGACCAGCAAGTCAGCTCCAGACCGTCCCACGGCAACGTCCAGCGTTTCCTCAGTCGATCCACGGCGGGGTAGTTCTTGCAGCTCAGCCGTTACACCGTGACGGGATAGATAGCGAAGCGCTTCAGTGGCGGGGAATCCGCCCGGCTTTTCCGCAACCGTAAGCACCGCGACCGATTCGCACCCACTCAGCAGTCCGACGGCGTTACGCAAGGCGCAAGCGGCCTCATCGCCGCCATCCCAGGCGACGCATGCCTTGCCCAGCGGCATGGTCAGCGCGCTATCATCAGACAGAGCAAGAACGGGGGTCCGGGACACCAGCGCCAGCTCTCCGGCGAACCCGCCCGAGCGGGACATAACCACGACATCGGCAAGGCGCGCCGCCTTGGCCAGCGCTTCAACCGGCTCCGCCTCGCTGCGAATGACATCGAAGGGCACGTCATCGCGCGACAACCGCTCCTCCAACCGTGCGGCACTGGCGTCATCGTCGGCCATAGCCTGCTTGAGCGCATCGGAAGCAACATAGCTGCCCCCCATGGGGTCCATCGAAATGTAGCGCGCAACCGGGGTGTCAACGAGAAGTGTCACATGGCCATTCGAGGCGCGAGCCAGCGAAAGGGCAGTATTGAGACGCACATCCATACCAGGGCGGCGATCAGCATTGACAAGAATTGAACGCATTTTCTTTCTCCCAAAAGCACTGTTTTTTATACGCGATTGTCGTGCGTCTCGCCATGACCTTAATCAATTCAACTCCCGTGGCCAGTATTTCGTTCCAAACCTGTCTGGACCTTTCCCGCAGGCATGCGCTAACAGCTTTGTTCCGCTGCATCGCAACATAACGAACGGAGACACGCCCTCCATGAACACGCTTTATCCCGATGCAGCAGCGGCCCTGGATAGCCTATTGTGCGATGGCCTGCTGATCGCTTCGGGCGGTTTTGGGCTTTGCGGTGTTCCCGAAAGACTGCTCGGTGCCTTGCAGGCAAGAGAACCGAGTTTCTGACGACCCGCGAAAGGAAGGCTGACCAGACGAGAGGTGAACTGGCCCATTCAGCCTGTTTCAATTCGGCCAGCAGCTTTGCTATGATCCGCGGCGGGCATAT
>JAHRVR010000022.1 GCA_019090585.1 Sphingomonadaceae bacterium | reverse complement strand
TAGCGCTGGTTCGCTTCACACTTCGCCGAAGAAACGAGGAAAATGTCGAGATCCGCGAGGTGCCGCAGCGCATCATCCGGACCCATCAGAGTGAGATCGTCTACCATCTGCTTACGCGTTTCGGGATCGCGCAGGCGTTCCATGCGGTCGGCGACAGTCATGCGGAACAGCTCTGGCCATATGCCGGGGAAGGCATCCAGCACGAAGCCGCCGCGCAAGTTCAGGTAGACCGTGGGACTAACCGGCACCGTCAGCGCGATAACTTCTCCTCCGCGTTCGCGCGCGAGATCAGTTACGGCAAGCCGCTTGGCGACGTGCTCCTCATTATCGGCACGTCCGCCAACGGCCAGTAGATTCCAGTTTACAGGGCGGTTTCCGGCCACAGATACGTCCGCCAGCAGTTCGGGCATGCCGGGCGGAAACCCGATATCGGGCAGCAGTTCGAGTCCGGTTCCTTCGTGGTTGCGAACCATACCTGCCAAAGCGATGATTTCTGAATTATCGGCCCAACGCGATGGGACGGGATTACCGTCACCGTCATTGTGCGTGGCTGAAACCGTGGTGGAAAAGCCCATTGCGCCTTCGGACAGACACTGGTCGAGAAGCGCCTTCATCCCCTCGAGCTCGGCATCGCTGGACTTTTCGCCGACGGCGCGCGTGCCCATGACATGGCGGCGGATCGCCGAATGACCGGCGAAGAATCCCGCATTCAGGCCGACCTTTCCTTCCATCCGCTCCAGGAATTCGCCGAAAGTCGACCAATCCCAGGGCACGGCATTGGCGAGGGTCTCGATCGGCATGCCTTCGACACGTGCGAGCATGGGCAGCAAGTATTCTGCCGAATCGTCGCTCAACGGAGCAATGGAAAAGCCGCAGAATCCGCCGAATACGGTGGTCACGCCATGATAGCAGGACGGGCTCAGCGTCGGCTCCCAAAAGACCTGGGCGTCATAATGCGTGTGGCAATCGATGAAGCCCGGGGCGACAATCCGCCCGGTTGCATCGATCGTTTCGCGCGCATCAGCGTCTACTTTTCCGATAGCAACAATGCGGCCATCGCGAATGCCGACATCGCCGGTAAAACGCGGCTTGCCAGTGCCATCGACGATGGATCCTCCGGTGATTTTCAGGTCCAGCATGGTCTTCTCCCTCTATGCCCATTCAGGGTCACATGGGAAAAGCACTATACCAATCTCCGATTTCTGCAAGCGGGTCCATTCCTGAGCCAGAAAACATGCGTTCGGCCCCGCAAAACCTGACAATTACTCAACTATGCCAGGGCAGTCGCTCCAGTGCAGTGCCATATCGGTCACGCCTCCATTTTATGCGCGCGCCGCAATCACTTGGGAGATAGCGCATAAGCAACAACATGGTCGCCGCGTGTGCCGCCGAGTCCGGCGGAACCAGACGCGGCAATCGCAATGAATTGTCGGCCATCCTCCCCGCGGTATGAAATTGGAGTGGAAGCCCCCCCTGCTGGTAAGTCAGCACGCCACAAGAGCCGTCCCGAAGCCGTTTCAAAAGCGCGAATGTGCGAATCGCTGGTTGCCGCAATGAAGGACAGGCCGCCACGCGTATTCAGACTTCCGCCGACGTTGGGTGATCCCATGGGAATGGCAAAGGGAACAGCAATGCCCAGTGGACCGCTCCCACGTGAAGTGCCTATTTTTTGCGTCCAGACCAGCTTTCCTGTTGTCAGGTCAACAGCACTCATGGTGCCAAACGGGGGCGCTTGGCAGGGTATGCCGAGCGGACCGAGGAAGGATGCTATGGAAGCGGCATACGGCGTGTTGGCCTGAGCGACAGGGCCTCCGACATTGCCGCTCCCGTCGGGCAAGGGGCGCAGGCCTATCCGGTCTGCCTCGTCCCTGGGCATAAGGTGGTTGCGGTTGGCCACATGGTTGACGTTGATCGTCATGAGCATGCGGTCAGGATTGACCGAAATACTTCCCCAGTTCGATCCGCCCGTATAGCCGGGATACTGGATCCACGTTGTAAGACCCGCAGGCGTCATCGGGCCATCGTAGCGCGCCGTCCTGTAGAAAATTCGGCACATCATCTGGTCCAGGGGCGTGATGCCCCACATGTCGCTTTCAACCAGGTCGCGCCCGCGGAAGGACGGCATTCCCACGGAATAAGGTTGAGTGGGCGCAAGACGTTCGCCCGGCGCGGCGCCGTCTTGCGGGACTGGCACTTCCTCAACGTCGAAGATCGGCTCACCTGTTGCCCGATCAAGCACGAAGACTTCGGCGCGCTTGGTCGGCTGTATAAGCGCCCGCCGGACACCGCCTGCGCCGTCCGGCAGGTCAATCAGGGTTGGTTGCGATGCCACGTCATAGTCCCAGATGTCGTGATGCGTTGTCTGGAAAAACCAGCGATCCTTGCCGGTTTCGGCATCGATAGCGACAACGCCGCTGGAGTATTTCTCATCGAACGGCCTGCGGTGAGGACCGTAATAATCCGGGGTCGCATTGCCCATCGGTGCGTAAACAAGGCCAAGGTCCTCGTCGGCGCTCATCACGCTCCAGCTGTTGGGCGTAGAGCGGGTGTAATGCTCCCCTTCTGGTGGCAGGCCGGTCCGATCCGGACGTCCAATATCAAAGGCCCAGGAGAGCTTACCCGTCACGGCATCGAAAGCCCTGATTACACCAGAGGGTTCACCCCAGTATTGGCCATCGGCCACCCATCCACCAACCACGATCCTGCCGCGCACGATCGTTGGGGCCGAGCTGACATAGTAATAACCGGGGGCAACTTCGCCCATGCCTTCCAACAGCGAGATCTGGCCGTCTGTGCCGAAATCCTGGCACGGGCGCCCCGTTCTGGCATCGAGCGCGAAGAGACGAGCATCGATCGTCCCGCCAATGATGCGCTCAGAGCAAGCTGAAGCAGGATCTCCTGCGGACTTGAAATAGGCAACGCCGCGACAAACCGGGTGTGCAACCTGACGCCAATTCACTTTGGGATCGTACCGCCAGATTTCCTTGCCGGTTGTCGAGTCAAGAGCCACGACTTCGTTGATGCTTGTACAAAAGTAGAACCTGTTTCCGATTATGATCGGGACGGCCTGAATTGATGATCTCTTTCCCTGCGGTGTAACTCCCGCTCGATATGTCCAGATTTTTTCGAGCTTTTCGACATTTTCCGGAGTGATGTCGGAAAGCTGGCTGAACCGGGTTCCTGCCTTGTCTCCGCCATAAACTGGCCATTCATCGCCCGCGCCGGTCATCGCCTGCGGGGGCATACCGGTTGCTGCAGACGCCTTGGTCATGCCTCGCTGGTAAATCGGGTTATCCGGGAACTGCCGCGTCTGGTGGAGCGCGACCCCAATCAACGCCGCAAGCACTGTCACCGCCAGAACAGACCAGCGCGGTTTACCCTCGATCCAGCTCGCCGCCTTGCCCGGTGTAAGCGCGCGGCGTGTCGAGGGGAGCAAGAACCATAGCCCGATAACGGCAGGACCGATGATCCTTGGCATCAGTTGCCAGCCATCGAGGCCCACTTCCCACAGCGCCCAGGCAAACGTTGCGATCAGCATTGCGGCATAAAGCCAGGCGCCCTCGCGGCGTCCCATAAACAGAAGAACTGCGCTTGCCAGAACGGCAAGGGCGCTGAGAATATAATAAGAAGAGCCGCCGTTGAGCATGAGTATGGTGCCACCATAAGCAAGCACAGCGCCGATGAGCAGTAGCACCGCTGCAAGGCCAAAAGGTCTCTTGATCAACGTGGAAAACCAGCCCTTGGAGCGGGATACTTCGGCAATATCATTCATGTCAGCGGTTTCCCTGCGTATGGCCTGATTTCCGCTTGTCCGAGAATGCCTGGCGGAGCGGCGGCCATCGATTTGACGAAATTGGCGTGAAGTGCGGTTCCCAGCATGCCAGTTGCGGTGGTTGGCAGTTGCATCTCAACTGCAAGAAATCTGGTTCGCCCTTGACGATAACGCGGCATTCGACCGGCGCGACATCGCCTTCATACCGCTGCGGTACCGGCCGGTAGGAGGGGATATCGACAACTCGCATCCAGTTGGAATGCTCCATAACAATCTCCTCCCTGCCGGCGACCTTGCCGATAAGCTCGACCGGCGGGACCGATACGGCGGCATATGCAAATGCCGCCGCTACCGTGGCCTGGTTTTACGCCGTTCTCAATCCGCGCCGAATTTCACGCTCAGATCGATGCCGTAAGTCCGCGCCCTTTCGTATGACGACGTCATCAGGAAGTAAGGATACTGGAACAGATAGAGCGGCTTCTTGTTGTCCAGCAAGTTCTTCGACCACAGCGCAATTTCCCAGTTCGCTCCGCCCATTTCGATGTCTCTCAGCGCGATGCGGGCATTGACGATCTGCTTTGCAGGACTGAACTCGAAAGGAGCAAAGACAGGGAAATCAAGCGTCGACTTGTGCGAGCTCAGCACACGCGCCTTGCTCTGGAAGATCATGTCCGCGCGCAGCAGAAGCGTTGCATCGCCCCACAGCGGCTGACTGACATATTGCCCAAAAACAGTGCCCACGTATTTCGGCTGACCGGTCGGCTTCAAGTCATCGTAGCCGTCGGCAAGGCGCGGATCCGGATTGGTGAAGGAGTTCTTGGTGTAACCGATGGTGCCGCCCGTCGTGAACCCTTCGAAAGGCGCCAGGGTCAAGTCAGCCTCGATTCCCTTGGCCTTGAGTTTGCCGTTGCTGATAACCGCGATCGGCAAGTCGCGGCGAAGGATTGCCGGACCGCTCGATGCGGCCTGCGCGTTCTTGTAATCAACCTTGTAGGCCGCCAGATTGAGCCGGACCCTGCGGTCTAGCAAGTCGAGCTTGGCGCCGGCCTCCCAGGATACGGAAGTTTCCGGGCGGAACGGAATATCTGCGTAGATGCCGCCGGAAAGAAAGCCGGTGGAATACTTGGCATAGAACAGCATGTCGTCAGTCGGCTGGAAATTGAGGCCCAAAGCATATGTCAGACGCGACTTCTTGAAACTGCCTTCAAAGGTGTTTTCGTCTGGATAGACAATCGTGCCTTCTGTAATGCGATCGCCGACGAAAGCGCCCTGAGACTGGAAGATGCCGTACTTGTCGTCCTTGGTCCAGCGACCGCCGGCCGTGATGCCGAGCGCATCGGTCAACTGATACTCGATCTGGGCGTAGGCGGCATAGGACTTGGTCTTGCCGACGGCATACTGAGCGCCGATGCCCGGAGCCGCAGTTCCCAGCGGGATCGTGGTCGAAACCGGACCGAATGTGATGTTCGGAGTGAAGCCGGGAAGTCCGGCGTCCTTGGTACGCGCCTGATAATAGAGCGCACCCACGGTCAGATCGAGCCTGTCGGTTGAGTAGTTTAGCTGAATCTCGTCGCTCACCTGCCAGTGGCTGCCATAGCCCTGGCCTTCGAAAGGTGCGAAATAGTACTCGTTGGAGTTAGCAATAAAATTCAGGCCGGGCAGGAACGCCGGGCCGAGAGCGCCGGCTAGAGCCGCATCGCGCGCTGCCTGAGTCGCAAGCTGCGAAAATCCGGGAATGCCAGCCGACAAGCCGACGAAGTTCGCATAGGGTGTGACCGATCCGGGGGTGAATTGCAGCCCGCTCAGGCCCGCAACTGTCGAACCGCCATTGGCAACCTCGTTCTCACGGTAGGCAAGGATGTTCTTAATCGTGATCGTGTCGCTGGCTCGCCACTCGAAAGTAAGGTTATGGCCCTTGACACGCTGAAAGCCAGGGGTCGCGAACGCCTGGTTGGCGGCATCGGGCCGTCGGTTGGACGGATTGAGGCCGGTCGGCCCGAACACGCCGCCTCCGGGTGGCTGTGCGTTGATGATCGACTGAAGGAGGGTGCCAAGCGTGTTGGGGAAAGGCACTACCGTTTTGCTGCCATCGGGAAGCGCAATGCGTTCACCCATCGTATTGATCACCGGCGTGACGCGTGCGTCGGTGACGTAACTGCCCCTGCTCCAGTCGAATTTGTAGGTCGCTACAAAATCGCCACCCGGATCGTAGCGCACCGCGGCGAGCAGGTTTTCGTAATTGCGACCGCCAACCCATTTGGGCGAGGTCTGGCTACCGACGTCAATGAACGGATTGCTGCGATCCCAGGTTACGCCTGCGCCGAGGTTGCGCACGTCGCCGCGGTTCTCGTCATGGATGTAGGTCGCATAGGCGCTGAACGCGCCCATCTGCGGGGTGTCGATCGTGGTGCGGGTGCGGAGATGATCCTGGTTGCCGTAAGTCACGTCCTGACGGAACGCCATTTCCCCGGTCGGATTGCGGGTGAGGATGTTAACCGCGCCCGCAGTCGAGTTGCGGCCGAACAGCGTGCCCTGCGGACCACGCAGGATTTCGATCCGTTCGACTTCCAGAAGTTCGCTAATCGTGCCACGGCTGCCGCCGATGTAAACGCCGTCGACGTATTGCGAGACCTGCTTGTCCTGCAACGGAGCCGAAGGGGCAGCGTTGACGCCGCGCATGGAAAAGTTAAGCGCGTTAAAGGCGCCGGCAGCCTGCCGCGCGACTAGGCCAGGAGCAAAGCCGGTGAGGTCGGATACGTCCTCAATCTTGTTCGCCTCGATGGTATCCCGGCCAAGCGCGGATACAGCGATAGGAACGTCCTGGATCGACTGTTCGCGCTTTTGCGCCGTAACGATGATCTCGTTGACGCCAAAGCCGCTCCCCGAATCCTGTGCATGCGCGGTCACGGTCATTGTTCCCGCAGCCACGATTGCCGTTCCGGCGAGCAGACGGGATGCGATTCTTGCATGAAACATAGCTATTTCCCTCCCAGGACGTTTTTCGATGCGTATCGAGGCTGCAGTTCGTAAGATGACTGCGCGACCATTCGAAAATGAGATTGCATCACTTTAATGCGCTTCGTCAAGCACCTGAACTCAGTTAGATCCCGTGCTATATATCAACAGCGGGCTAGAACTCAGCCAATGGGCGGAGTAATTCAGGCCAGCAGGCCAGTTAGTGCATGTGCTGCAGAGCGCAGGCAAGGCGTTCGACGGCATGTGGAGGGAGGACCGGTGTCGCCGGGCTATCCCTCGATGCCGGATCGATAAAGCGTCGAGTCCTTTTCTCTCAGCGAGCCTTCTCGCGATTGTTGTGGTTCAAGGAGGGCAGGTTGATCCCGTTCGATCAGCGAAAATGAAACTGCTCAAACATCTTCGCCATGCGCCCCCACTGCAGTCAAGGGCAGGAGGCTATGCAGGGCCTCACGTATACCAAATGAATACACCCCCAAACTTGTGCTTATGCTTGTGCTTCTTTCGGTCATTGCCACCGAGGCTGCTGCTGAACAACTGACCGGCTGATGCCGGTAGGATCATGGTGAGTGGCTGAAGCCATCCTTGTGGGCATGACGGTCGAGATACCCCATGATGACATCATCGGTGATGTTGCCGGATGTGGTGGAGAAGTATCCCCTGCCCCAGAACCTCTGTCCCCAGTAGCGTTTTCGGATATGCTCTAACTCCCGCTGGATCTTGCGCGACGATCGTCCCTTAGCCCGCCAGACGAAGTCGCTCACCGAGACATGCGGCGGGGTTTCCACGAACATATGGGCGTGATCACGTAACAGGGCGCCATTGATGATAGTCACGCCCATCTCGGAACAGACCTGCCGGATGATATCGCGCGCCCTGATCCGCACTTCGGCTATCGGCGTCTGCATGTTCTGCTGCGCCGGGAGGGCGTCATGATCAACCGCAAGAAGACCCAACGACTATACCAGGAGGAAGGACTGGCTGTCAGGCGGCGGCGAAGCCGCAGGCGTGCTGCCGGGACCAGGGCACCTGCACCAGTGCTTGCGCTACCAAACCAGCGTGGAGCCTCGACTTCGTGCATGACCAGATGGCCTCGGGCCGACGGTTCCCGCGTGCTCAATGTCGTTGATGACGCGTCTAGGGAGTGTCTGGCGGAGCGGCGACCATCGATTTGACGAAATTGGCGTGAAGTGCGGTTCCCAGCATGCCAGTTGCGGTAGTTGGCAGTTGCATCTCAACTGCAAGAAATCTGGTTCACCCTTGACGGTAACTTTGCCGATAAGCCCGAACGACGGCACCGATAGGATGTCCTTTGCAATTGTGCAAATATTTGTCTTGCGATCTTGCAAGGCGCCGCCTTGCATTCTTGCCGGTCCGGGTTATTTCTGTAGCGGTTCGTTGTGCTGGCTGTCCCGGTGCTCGCTGATGCAATTCGGAGAACGACCGTGAACTCACCCCCGGCAGGTTTCGTGCCCGTGCAACAAGAGGACGTTGATTTCCTCGGGACCGATCCGGTCCCGGCCAAGGCGTACTATGATCCGGACTGGTACGAACTGGAACGCCAGGCCGTATTTCTGCGCAGCTGGATCAACATGGGCCATAGTTGCGAATTGCCGGAGCCGGGCGATTTCATCCACCGCAAACTTGAATTCGCCGCCGCCTCGCTCTTGATCGTTCGCGGCAAAGACGGCGAGGTGCGCGCCTTTCACAACGCCTGCACTCACCGCGGAACGCGGCTGGTAAGCGAAGCACAAGGACACCGAAGCAGTTTCACCTGTCCCTATCACAGCTGGACATTTGGCAAGGACGGAGCGCTTCTTTCGGCGCCCGACTTCGATGGCTTTCACGTCACGAAAGAGCAGTGTGCGCTCAAGGCGGTGCGCACTGAGGTTGTGGCAGGCATGATCTTCGTCAACCTCGATGCCGATGCCGCATCGCTGCGCGACGAACTCGGCGACTTTGCCGACGAAATGGAAACGTTGCCGGTTGCCCGCGCTACAGAGTTTTCCGAATATACATATGAGATCGAGGCCAACTGGAAGATCGTTTACGATAACTTCCAGGAGAACTATCACTTGCGCTTCATCCATCCGCGTTCGGGTAAGGGAGGAATTGGGCCCGACAATCCGTTTGGATATCCTTCAAGGTACCGTTTCCGGGGCACACATCGGGGTCAGACGCTCTGGTTCAATCCGGAAGCCACGCCGAGCGGCCCCGTCCAGACTGCCGGCCTCATGGCTGCCGCTGCTGCGCTTACCGGCAAAGGTCTCATGGATTCGCCGCACGGGAGCGAATATTTCGGCCTGTTTCCAACCCTCTTCATGCTGGGCGTTCCGTTCCAGAATTTCAGCCATGTGATCTATCCGCTCGATGCGGGCAGGACGCGCGGCGTAATCCGGCTTTACTGGGTGGGAGAGGCGGAAACCGCGTCGGAACTGTTCGCCCGCCACGCCAACGTTACCATGATGCGCGATCTTCATTCCGAAGACATCGACGTTATCGAGGATGGCTACGCCGGACTCGCGAGCGGCGCTATCGAGCACATCCATTTCCAGACGCAGGAAGCACTATGCCGCCATCTCTATAACACCGTAACCGAGAAAGTCCGCGCGTTTCAGGACCGCACGGCGAATGAGGCATCCTGATGGGACAGCTGCCAGCCGGCTTTGAAGCGCTCGAACCTTTCGTGGAATACTGGGCGGTTTCCGAAGAAGCCGCGAGGGCGCACGCGCGATCGAATGCGAGCGACGAGGAACGCAGCCGGTTTTACGATGCGGCCCAACCCGTGATGCAGGCGGCGCTGACATATCTCGATGGAAAACAGATCAGGAGCTTAGATGAGGCCGATGCAAGGCTGATGCGCCTGCTGCTGTCGCTCGCCAACGTCTATCACTCGGTCGAAGTGCTCGGTGATGCCGAAGCCGACAACGCCCGCAAGCGTGCCAGACTGCCATTCACGGACCACGCGCCATACTGATTGCGCCAAAGCAGCGATAACCTGCGAAGTGATCGAACCTCTCTTCGCCAATTGCCCGCCCTCGGCATTTTCAGGTCAACAAGACAGGCTGGCTATCACGCGTGTGGAACGGCTCGAATGGAAGGCGCGGACTCAGTTCTCCGCTTTGATCACACCGCTGCTGCAAAGTAACCCAAGTGGGCCTGTATCGGTTTGCGCCGGTTAATCCACGGGCTCGAAAGCCTTTCGCCAGAGCCATGGACCATGCCGAGATAAACGCTCGGTGTCTGTCGATTAGCGGGCAATGTCCAGCAACGGACCGAATTCCACGTTATTGCGCGACGAAGCCCGCGTCGACGACCAGCGGATGCCCATTCACGTAACTGGCGAGATCAGAGGAAAGCCAGAGCACGGCATTAGCGATCTCCTCAGGTTCTGCGAACCGCCCGGAGGGGCACATGGCGAGCATCGTCTCTTTATACTCGGGGATTTCCATTGTTCGCTCAACCAGGGGGGTTCGGGTCACGCCGGGACAAACTGCATTAACCCGGATGTCACGGTTCACGTATTGCAATGCGGCGGATCGCGTCATGCCTACTACGGCGTGCTTGCTGCCGACATATCCCGGTGACCCGGGTTGCGCCACAAGTCCTTCGACCGAGGCAATGTTCACAATTGCCCCTCCCCCATTCTCAAGCATGTGACGGATCTCATACTTCATCGTATTGAGCACACCGAACGCGTTCACCTCATAAACACGCCGGACGACATCTTCGTCCCATTCACCTTCGGGGGTTTCAAGAGCAGTTCCAGCACTGTTGCAAGCAACGTGCAGGCCGCCGAAACGCTCGACTGCGTGGGCCACCATTTGCTCGGCTGAGCTCGCTTCTGTCACGTCACACTCAATGAGCGCGGCTTCTCCCCCGCTTGTGCGGATCAACTCCGCGGTTTGCTCCCCTGCGGCACAATCCATGTCACAGATCACAACCTTGGCGCCCTCGGCAGCGTATCCAAGGGCTGTCGCGCGCCCGATGCCACTGCCACCTCCTGTGACAAGCGCGACACGACCATCAAACCAACCGCGCGCCATAGAGCCCTCCGAAACAACGCATTGAGTTTCCGCGGTCTTGGTATAAGAGTTGGCTGGGCTTCGCAAGGCGAGCCCGGTCCAGAATTGGTAGGAGGCTGGAATCGATGGCAATGGACATTCCGCCACATGTTCCCCGCGAATTGGTATTTGATTTCGACTTCCACACAGACCAGCGGCTGCGGGATGATCCGCAGCGGGGCTTCCGCTCGTTATATGAGCTGCCCTCTATTTTCTACGCGCCGCATTATGGCGGCCACTGGGTCATCTCAGGCTACGAAACCGTGTTTGATGCTCTTCATAGCCCCGACATTTTTTCGAGCGAGGACCAACACATCCCGCCATCTGATGAGCCGCAGTTTGGGCAGATCCCGGTCATGCAAGATCCGCCGGAACATACTGTCTACCGGCGGCTGATCAGCCCGCTGTTGTCTCCCAAGGCGGTGGGCGCACTTGAAGCCAGGACGCGCGTGCTGGCGTCGGAGTTGATCGAGGGCTTCAAGGACAGGGGCCAATGCGACTTCGTTCGAGAGTTCGCAGCGCTGGTGCCTGTCACAATTTTCCTGAGGTTGATGGACCTGCCAACCGATAAGCTCGAAGAGTTCCGCAAATGGAGCGACGACTTTTTCAGTGCCGGCACGGAGGAGGCACTACGGGCGGCCAATGACCAGATCCTCGCCTACATTTCCGGCCATATCAGTTCGCGCCGCGGCTCTGGCGCAAACGATTTCATTTCCGCGTTGTGGCGCGAGGAGGTTCACGGCCGGCCGATCACACAGGAGGAAATGGAAGCAATTTGCATGCTGCTGTTCATTGCTGGCACCGACACCGTGACGAACACGTTGGGGTTCTCGATGCGGCACATTGCAGAACACCCGGAAATTCAAGAGAGGATCGCTTCCAACCCAAGCGAGATACCTGAAGCAGTCGAAGAATGTCTGAGGCTTTTTTCAACGTCCAATGTGCAGCGCCGGGTTGCGTGTGACACAACGTTTCGCGGCGTGGCCATGAAACGCAATGACATGGCAGTTGTGCTTACATCCACAGCCGGGGCAGACAGCGAGATGACCGATAACGCTGAAACGTTCATGTTAGACCGCGGCCGCAAACAACATCTTGCATTTGGTGCGGGGCCGCATCGCTGCGCCGGTTCTCATCTTGCACGAATTGAGATCAAGGTCTGCCTGCAAGAATGGTTCAAGCGAATTGCGCGTTTCGGGATCAAGCCTGCCGCCGAGGTTCCAACGCGGGCGGGCACCGTGATGGGAATAATGTCTTTGCCACTCACATGGGATCTGTAGAGCGCATGAAACCGACAACATCATCGACTACGCCTTCGCTGAGAATCCATGTTGATCGGAAGTCCTGCTACGGACATGCATTATGTGTCTTCAAGGGGCCTGAAGTTTTTGAGCTTGACGATGAAGGGTACTGTATTTCAGATGGGATACTTGTGCCGGAGGGTCAGGAGGAGCAAGCCCGGGCCAGTGCAGAGGCTTGTCCGGAGCGATGCATCACAATTATTGAGGAAACGGCCTCGAACGACTCTAGCGAGGACTGAATCAAGCTTGCGACATATCAACTTTGCAAACTGAGGCTTAATCAAGAATAACAGATTTTCTAGCAATAACAATAATAAAGATCGCGCTTAGAGCGGTGATCTAGATAGGAGAGGGACGTGGAAAGAAATTTCAATACATTGTACATCCATTTGATCAGCAGCGTTGCATTTACGGGGGTAGCGCTTGCGGCAACGCCCGCCCTTGCTCAGGACGCAGAGGATGACACCGGCCTGGGCGTCATTATCGTTACTGCGCAGAAGCGTGAACAAAGTCTCCAGAACGTGCCAATAGCTGTCACAGCTATCACTGGCGACCGGCTGGAAGCAAACCGTGTTGTTAACGTTAATGATCTTAGTGCGCTGGCGCCTGGCGTTACGGTGCGTCCCTCAGCCGGCGGCTCCTCGATCGCTACTTTTACGACGCGCGGCGCCGTAAGTTTCGGCGTTGTTCCAGGTTCCGACAAGCAGATTTCCATCTATCTCGACGGAGTCTATATCTCGTCTCCGCGCGGTTCCATATTTGAACTCCCTGACATTGAGCGGATTGAAATATTGCGCGGGCCGCAGGGCACCCTGTTCGGTCGCAACGCTACTGCCGGTGCGGTGAGTATCAACACGCGTGAGCCATCGGGTGAAGCCAAAGTCAAAGCATCCACGAGCGTCGGCAATCTGGGTCATCATCGATTTCGTCTGACCATGGAAACACCGCAGATCGGACCGTTCAGTGCATACGGCAGCTTCTCGCACAACAAGTTGCGCGGCGATATTCGCAACCTCGGCCCGTTTCGCACATATGATCGGTCTCTTGCACTCCGCAACCCGCGATCCGAACGAACCTCCGAATGGCTCGGTGGTCACAACACGGATAGCTATTTTGGCGCATTGAAATTTGATCCGGGCGGGGATTTCACGGCAATGTACAAATTTGACCGCTCCGACTCTTCGCAAAGCCCTACGGCTGTGGGAGTAAATAACTATAATCCCAACGATTTTCTGTTTGGCCCACTATATGACGCGCTGTTCTCAAGCCAAGATTTTGCGTTCCCCCTCTCACCGAATAATCGCCACATAGATGCCGTAAGCAATGGCTTTGCGACCATCCAGAAGCAGAAGAATTCCGGGCACAACCTGACGATGGACTGGGCTGTTTCGGACAGCATTTCTATCAAGAATGTCGCAGCCTACCGCACAAGTGAGGTCTATGCATCGGGATCGTTGGCGGGAATATCAGGCGTAACATTCACTGAGGAAGCGCTAGATCCATATGCTAGATTCGTGGGATTCGCGCGCGGCTTCATTACTCCGACTACGTCACCGGAGGCGGCCGCAGCAACTATCAGTGCTATTGGACAGGGCCTGAGATCTGCCGGCTGGATTGGGGCGCCCTTTGTTCTGCTGGGTGCCCAGCCCCAATCGCGAAGCAAGAGCTGGAGCAACGAACTTCAGATCAACTATGACTCAGATTTCCTGACCCTGACCTTGGGTGGGCTTTATTTCAAGGGCAATGACTACACGAGCGAGGATGGCTTTCAGAATACTGCGCAATTCGTTGCATGGCCGGGTGGAGTGTCCCCCTATTCAACGGGTATCGGCTTCAACCAGGCGCATTCCTATGCCGCATTCACGCAGGGCGAACTTCACTTGCGCCCGAAACTCGATCTGATCCTTGGCGGGCGTATAACGCACGACAAGAAGTCCGGAAAATTCAGCTATGGCACTCTGCCCGATCTGGAGACCACGTCGTTTGGTTACAGCGACACACGTTTCAATTACCTGGTTGGCGTCAACTACAAGCCAAACGATGACACGCTTATCTACGGAAAATGGTCAACCGCGTTTGTATCAGGCGGCTCGGTTGGCCCAGTTGCTTTCAAACCGGAAACCGCCAAATCAGCTGAGGCGGGCGTAAAAGTCGACTTACTTGATCGGCGGTTGCGCGTTAATCTCGCTCTCTACTGGGCCCAATACAAAGACTATCAATCGCCGCAGGCTGCATCGACCCTTGGTCCGATTGTCGACGAGTTAACTGGTGATTCCGCACTGTCAGACGTGTTCGGTATTTTCGTATATCGGCAAGGTGACATTGAAGCCAAAGGCCTGGAGTTCGAAGTTGCCGCAGCCCCAACTAGCGGCCTGACGGTCGGCAGCAGCCTCAGCTATAGCGACGTTAGCTTCAAGAATGTTCCATCCTTCCTGAAGGCGGCTGTGTCGTTATCGCGGGATGCACCAGACTCGGAATACCGCCCGCCCTACCGACCGAAATGGACAGGGTCTCTCTACGCGCAGTATGAGACTGAACCCTTGTTTGGCGATGCCTATGCATTCTTGCGTTTAGATGGAAATTATCAGTCGCGGATGCAGACCTATCCCAATAATAATCTTGGGATTCCCGAACTCCACTCAACGACGTTCATTCCATCTTACTGGCTTGTGAATGGTCGTGCCGCAATCAAGGATATTAGTATTGGCGGAGTGAACGCAGAGCTCGCACTCTGGGGTAAGAACCTCCTTGATGAAAACAAGTCGATATACAATCTCCTCTCTGTTGGCGTAGGAGCGTCGATGTATCTGCAGCCTCGAACGTATGGCATGGATTTCACGATCGATTTTTAGTGTCACGCATGGGGAACAGCCCCTCCGGCTTGCGATCCCATGATGAGTAGAAAGCGGCCTGCACTGCGGCAGAGTAAGGTTGCGACAAATCTGGATGCCACGAAGAGCTCTGGCATTTGAAGCCTTGATCTGATTCACTTCGCGATGTCGGCGGTGGTGGATTTTGAGATTTCCGTGGACCGCTGGCTGCTGCCCGGCGGCGCGGGTCTCGCAGCAGGACCGGCTGTCGCTCCAACGGTTCCTGAGGCTCGCACTCGACGATACGGTGCCCGGTGCGACGACGGTCTGGCTGTTGCGTGAGCGTCTGGTGAAAGCCACGGAGATCGAGCAATTCTTCGCGCGCTTCACATTGCCCGCTGGGCCGTCAAATTCTCAAAGCCAGGATGAAGGAAGGCGGTGGTCCCAAAGCGTTCAAACCGGTCGACCTCGCTATCCCGATGTTTGCCTACAAGAACCATGTTGGCATCGACCGGGCCCATGGGCTGATCCGCACCGGGCGGACCAGAACACCGCTGCGGGCATCTTGGCATATTGCCTATTCAGATGTTTGGTCGCCGGGCCAGTCTCGGGCCAGCACAGCCATTCCTTCTGCCATCAGCCCGTAACCCAGATCTCGCTCAACTTTCTCTCGCAGGGGGCGTGTGAGAGCGACACGGGTGTAGTGGAGAACCGACTTGGGCTTTTGGGCCAGCATTCTCGCAAGTTCCCACGCTCTTGGAAGGAGCTGAGGCTCAGGTAGAACTTCTGCTACAAAGCCAATTCCCAACGCCTCACGCGCGTCGATCTCCTGACCCGTCAACAGGAAGGCGCGGCCTCTATTCACACCTAACAATAGCGGCCAGACAACCTGGACACCGTCACCTGGAACTGCGTCCACCGAGAAGTGCGCATGATCAGCAAATGTCGCGGTTTCGGAAGCCAGAACGATATCAGACAGGACCGCCAGCTCCGCATGGACGTGCGCGGGCCCATTTACGGCTCCGATAACGGGCACCGGGATATTGAGAAGATTGAGAAGCATGTCTTTACCTTCTTTATAGATCCTCTCCCAATAATAGGGGCTCGGGCCTGACGCCGGTATCGTGGCATCCATGTCGAAGGAATCGCAAAATACATCACCGGTGCCGGTTATAATGACAACCTTGTTCTCCGGGTCGGCGCCAATATTGTAGAATGCATCACCAAGTTGTTCGTGGACGCTACCCTTGAGCGCTGCCCACACCAAACTGCCGCCCTCGGTATGTAGCTGCACCTCCAGAATGCCGTCTTGGCGTGTCAGTTTCACGTTTGGATACTTTGATTCGTACGCGCTTAACTGGGTCATGGTGCATTTCTCCAAAACAGGTCCGGGCTGTGCCATCGGGTGACTGGCGAGACTTTGTGGTTGCTTGGCTATAGGCATTCTTTGAGGGCTTCATAGGGTGTTCTTCCTTTGAAGGCGCAGCGGGGTCTGTGGAAGTCGCAAAAGCACCCCATTCATTACGTTGTGCTTACAGATCAACATCGGCCTTGTAGCTGAGCGGATGACAAAATTCCCGGCGATCGGAGCGGTGTGATCGTTTGACCATGAGCGCGCAGGCGCGGGTCGCATCGTCAATGGCATGGTCAATGGCGGTATATTGGAAGCGGAAGAGCGCCAAAACCGCGCAGAGCCACACAGAACCGGGGCAAAAGCAGGGATAATATCCCTTTACAACACCATCTTGAATGCTTGGCGGAGCGGGTGGGATTCGAACCCACGATACGGGGTTACCGTATACACACTTTCCAGGCGTGCGCCTTCGACCACTCGGCCACCGCTCCGCGCGCCTTGATAGACGAAGGCAGCCCGTTAGCTGGGACGCTGGCTGTGTGCAAGACACTAGATCGACATCACAACAATCGAATCGACCGGACATGATCGATCCGACCGACTATGCTTCGCCGGACGAGGCCCATCTCAATAGGGAACGCACATGACCCAGGAACGAATCGAACACCGATCAAAAATGTGGCGCTGGTCTGCGGACGGTAAAGGCAGCTGGCATTTCATCACGGTCGATGGGGCGGCAGGAGAGGCACTCGCACAAACAGCGCTGCTGCGCCGGCTTGAGCTTGGAAAGGCGCGCGGTTTCGGATCTGTAAAAGTGACAGCGCAGATTGGTGGCACCCGCTGGCAGACCTCCGCATTCCCCAAGAAAGGCACAAGTGCCTTCGATTTGCCGGTGAAAGCGTCAGTGCGCCGGGCGGAAGGCCTTGGTGCGGGTGACGAAATGCTCGTGATCCTGGAGCCAGTCTGAACAGACCCTTAGATTCGTTCAGCCTCGGCAGCGGCGTCGCTGGCGCGCAGCGATGCGACGATCTGCGTCAGATGGGCAACATCGGTCACTTCCAGATCGACTTCGAAAGTGCCGAAATTCTCATCGCGCTGGATCATTTCAAGGTTCATCACATTGGCGCGGTTATTTGCAAATATCTGAGTAATTTCCGCCAAGGTGCCGGGGCGGTTGTAAAGCTCAAGACGCAGCCGCCCAACCGCGCCGGTTGACCGCTCACCCCAGGACAAGTCCAGCCAATCGCTATCGACACCATCGGCAAGGCGCAGGCAATCTATCGTGTGCACTTCCACCTTCTTGCCGAGTTGACGCAGTCCCACGATCCGATCTCCAGGAACCGGGTGGCAACAATCAGCAAGGTGAAATGCCATGCCGGGCGTCAGGCCGCGGATAGAGATGGCCCGCTCCTGCCTGGGCCACTCAATATCGTTCGGCAGGGCAGAAGTGCTGCCCGGAACCAATGCTTCCATCACTTCGCGATCGGAAAGCTTGGCCGAACCGACGGCAAACATCAGCTCTTCCTCGTCCTCCATGTCCAGGCGCTTGAGCGCGGCCTTGATCGCCTTGCGCCCAATTTTCGTCGGCATCCGCTCGGAAATATCCTCAAAAAGCTTCGCGCCAATCGCGGCCACTTCCTGCCGTTCCTTGTCGCGAACCGCGCGGCGAATGGCAGCGCGCGCCTTTCCGGTAACGACAAAGCCGAGCCAGGAAAGCTGGGGCTCGGAACTGTCGCTCTTGATGACGTCAACCACATCGCCATTGGCAAGTTGAGTGCGCAGCGGCATTTGACGGCTATTGATCTTGGCACCGACCGCAGAATTGCCCAGATCGGTATGAACAGCATATGCGAAGTCTACTGCCGTCGCGCCTTTGGGCAGCTGATGCAGCGCACCTTTGGGCGTAAATGCAAAGATACGGTCCTGGTAAATCGCCAGCCGTGTGTGTTCGAGCAGTTCTTCGGCATCGTGGCTGGCATCCACAATTTCGATGAGGTCACGCAACCAGCTGACCTGACCATCGGGCCGATCATCCTGCTTGTAGGCCCAGTGGGAGGCCAGGCCGAACTCATTGGTCTGATGCATCTGGCGGGTGCGGACCTGCACTTCGACCCGCATAGAATTCTCGTAAATAAGCGACGTGTGCAGCGAGCGATATCCATTCGCCTTGGGTGTTGAGACGTAATCCTTGAAACGGCCGGGAATCATTTGCCATGTCTGATGCAGGACACCCAGCGCCCTGTAACAATCGTCCGGGCTTTCGGTCAGCACGCGAAAAGCCATAATGTCGGTAATCTGCTCAAAAGTGACATGGCGTTCGGTCATCTTGCCCCAGATCGAATAGGGGTGTTTTTCACGGCCGACGACCTCGACATCAACCCCCGCTTCAGCAAGTGCCTGCTTGATTTTCAGCGCAATGGCATCAACCTGCCCGCCTTCCTGATTGCGGATATGCGCCAACCTGCCGGTGATGGTGGCATAAGCCTCAGGCTCCAGCTGTTCGAAGGCAAGGAGCTGCATTTCGCGCATATATTCATACATGCCCACCCGCTCTGCCAGCGGAGCGTATATATCCATCGTCTCACGCGCGATGCGCTGGCGTTTTTCTTCGCTACGAATGTAATGCAACGTGCGCATGTTGTGCAGACGGTCGGCCAGCTTGACCAGCAGAACACGCAAATCCGCGCTCATCGCCAGGAAAAACTTGCGCAGATTTTCCGCCGCGCGCTCATTTTCGGTCAGCGTTTCAATCTTGGAAAGCTTGGTGACGCCATCGACCAGCCGCGCCACGTTCGGGCCGAAAAATTCCTCCACCTCGTCAATCGTAGCCAGCGTATCCTCGACCGTGTCGTGCAGCAGCGCGGTGACGATGGTTTCCTGGTCGAGCTTGAGCTCAGTCATCAGCCCTGCGACTTCGATCGGATGACTGAAATAGGGATCGCCCGAGGCCCGCTTCTGCGCGCCGTGTTTTTGCACAGTATAGACATAGGCGCGGTTGAGGATCGCCTCATCCGCATCCTCGTCATACGCCAACACGCGTTCAACAAGTTCATACTGCCGCAACATTGCGGCACAGCATGTGCGGATTTGTCTGTGCAGGACAAGGGGAAAAGCTGAATCCCGGCATTCGCGGAGAACTTTGCAACGGTGGGCCCTTGCGCCTAAACCAGCGCATAGACATGGCATTGAGGGCCAGGAAGCAGCCGCGGAGGGTGCATGAAACCGGAAGACCAACAGCAGATTTACAACGCAGTAATGCGCTACTGCCGCAGCATAGACCGGCTGGACATGGATCTCGTCCGGTCCGCCTATCACCCCGACGGCATCGACAATCACACCAGGTTTTCAGGCCCGATTGACAGTTTCATCACTTGGGTCACCGGAGCGCTTGGCCGTTTCGACGGCACCATGCACATCGTCGGCAATCATTTTGTCGAAGGCGACGGCAAGGTAGCCGTGAGCGAGGCTTACGGCACCGCAGTTCACTGGGGACAGCCAGCCAACGATCCAAAGTGGAATTTCACATCGGGCTTCCGCTACGTCGACCACTTCGCGAAGCGCGATGGGCAATGGGCCATCGTCGAGCGGTGGGCGGTGCGCGAATGGACCCGGTCAGAGGCCGGTCGGTTCATGCGCAAGGAAGGCGAAGGCCCCTCACCCAGCCGGGACCGTGACGACATCGTCTACAAACTGAAGCATCGCCTGCAACTCGGCAATTATGAGCGCGTCTGCCCCGGCAGGTTACCGTCCTCGCGGGTCAATACGAGTGTGCGCTTGAGCTGACGCCAGACGAATTTCCACGTCCCGTCCACTTTCTCATATTCCTCGTGATAGAAGCCGAAGCCGTGGATCACCAGTTCCAGCGTCTCCTCATCGAAGAGCAGGTCTTCCATCCCCCAGATACCCTTGGCCTTGGTCGGCGATTCGAAAGTGATGTCCGGCGTATGGCTGTGATGAACGGTTTTCAGGCCGGCGGTTGCATTCCTCGTCCCCTCGATCATCGCGTCCGGCCCTTCCCAGCGCGGGAAGCCTTCATTGTGTGAGACGTGATGCGGCGCATGGAGCGAATGGTAGAGTTCCCAGTTCTTGGTATCGATCGCCTGATCGCGGCGGGCTTTCAGCATTCTGATGTCCTCAAGCGCCACCAGCCGCTCGATATCGCTCATGCCTTCCATGGTCTCTCTCCATTTCTATCGACGATTTTCGTTCTCGTTCAACTCCACGCTGCTTCTGGCGGCAGGCTCATCAGGATGGCATCGATATTGCCGCCGGTTTTCAGGCCAAAGGCCGTGCCCCGGTCATAGACCAGGTTGAACTCGGCATAGCGCCCACGCCACTCAAGCTGGCGGCGCTTTTCATCCGCGCTGAACTCCATATTCATGCGTCGGCGCACAATGCGGGGGAACGCCGTCAGAAAGGCCTCGCCGACTGCCTTTGTGAAGGCGAAATTGGCCTCCCACGCGGCTTCATCAGCACATTCCAGGTGATCGTAGAAAATGCCGCCCACGCCGCGATGACACTTGCGATGAGGGATATAAAAATACTCGTCCGCCCAGGCCTTGAACCGGTCATAGTAATCTGGCCCATGCGCGTCGCAGGCCTGCTTGAACGCCGCATGGAACTCGGCGGTATCCTCGTCATTGGGGATCGGCGGGTTAAGGTCCGCGCCGCCACCGAACCATGCCTTTGTTGTAGTCAGGAAGCGGGTGTTCATATGCACGGCCGGAACATGCGGATTGGCCATGTGCGCGACAAGGCTGATGCCCGTGGCGCAAAAGGCCGGATGCTGAGCCGAGGCACCGTTGATCGACCCGGCAAATTCCTTGGACAATGCGCCGTGCACGGTCGAGACATTGACGCCCGCCTTTTCGAACACCTTGCCCTTTATAAGGCCGCGAACACCCCCGCCTGTATCACTGGCACCTGTATCATTGGCACCTGTATCACTGGCGCCTGTATCACTGGCGCCTGTATCGCCACCTTCGCCTTCAACGGCATCACGCCGCCAGGGCAGGTAATCAAAACTTGCGGCGCTTCCCGCTTCTTGTTCAATCGCTTCGAATTCGCTGCAGATCGCGTCGCGCAGGTTCTCGAACCATTCCGCGGCGCGTCTGTTATAAGGGGTCCAATCGGTCATGCCCCTGCCCTTGCCAACTGAAGTAGCATACGGCAAGGGAAAGCGATGGTTCCCTTTTCGTTCTCTGGTGAGGAAATGCAACTGGTCGATGGCCGTGCGCTTTTCTGGCCGCGCAAGGACGCGCTGCTGGTGGCTGACCTGCATCTCGAAAAGGCAAGCTTCTTTGCCCGGAGCGGTCAAATGCTTCCTCCCTATGACAGCCGGGAAACGCTGGAACGGCTGGCCGCGGCGATCCGGCAAACCGGCGCGCGGCGAGTTTTTGCACTGGGAGACAATTTCCACGACGACGAGGGTGCGAATCGCCTTGAACCGCACGCGCGCGGCATGCTCGATGCGCTGACAAGGGCGGTCGACTGGACCTGGATTACAGGCAACCACGATTCGCGCCTCGTTGCACCGGGGCATGGCGCATGCATGGAAGAAATTACCGTTGGCGGCATCGCGCTGCGGCACCGGGCATCAAGCGCAGAAGGCGCACCGGAAATCTCGGGCCACTACCATCCGAAGCTGGCTGTTCGGGCACGCGGGCGCCGCATTACCCGCCCCTGCACTGTCCTGGCCGCGCACAAGACCAAAGCCTCACGCATGATCCTTCCAGCATTTGGAGCGATGACCGGCGGCATGAATGCAGGCGATCCGGCGATAGTATCTGCCATGCAGCCTGCGGATCGGATCGATGCACTGGTCCCGCTGACAGGAAAGCTGCTACAATATCCGCTATGGCGAGCGGCATCATAAGTCGCCATTTTGCGAAAACACCGTGCCGTTCGGTCAATTGTAACGCAATCATGCGAATTGGCGCTTTCCTTGAGATGCCGTTTCGATCTAAAGACGCGCGCAATCGAATTGTTATGAACTGCACAGGAGAACGCTTATAGCACCCCCAAACCGGCGCTCGATGACGCCGCCCGTCAAAAGCGGGCCACGATACAACAAAATGATCCAGTCCGATAAAGTCCGCGTCATTGACGATAGCGGTGAAAATATCGGTGTGATGTACACTAACGAGGCGATCGAACAGGCGGCAGGTGTCGGCCTTGACCTCGTCGAAGTGTCTCCCAACGCAGACCCGCCGGTGTGCAAGTTCCTCGATGTCGGAAAATTCCGCTACGAGGCGCAGAAGAAGGCCAATGCCCAGCGCAAGACGCAAAAGACGCAGGACATCAAAGAGGTCAAGATGCGCCCAAACATCGATACGCATGATTACGATGTGAAGATGCGCAACGTGAACAAGTTCATCGAAAACGGTGACAAAGTGAAGGTTACGCTGCGTTTCCGCGGCCGTGAACTGTCGCACCAGCAACTGGGCATGAACCTGCTCAGGCGCGTCCAGGAGGATGTCGAGGAAATCGCAAAAGTCGAAGCCTATCCACGCATGGAAGGCCGGCAAATGTTGATGGTGCTGTCACCGAAGTAGAGCCCATACCGGGGTCTGCCTCAGGTTTCGGAGAATACTCTGTGATATTCAACATCGCCGGTTGGCGCTTCACCGCGCATTGTCAGGCTTTGGAAAAAGGGGCTTGATTCACCGCAATATGTCAAAGTGCTGACGCTCTCGAAGCCAAAGCGGCCATAGTATTCCGGATCACCCAACACTACGCAGCCGCCTGCCCGAATCATTCTCAACTGCACCAGACCTTCCCTGACCAGCGCCGCACCGATGCCCCGGCGCTGGAAACGGGGGTGGACGCAAAGTGGCGCAAGGCCGAACCAATCGCCAGTTTCGCCGCCAATGCGAACTGGCGAAAAGGCAATGTGGCCAACCGTCTTGCCGCCAATGACGGCAACGAATGAAACTGTCAGCTGCCCGTCTTGCCGCAATCGTTCGACAATTGCCGCCTCATTGCCATCGCTGTGCAGCGCATTGCCGAAAGCCGCGGATATGACCGCGCCGATACACGCTTCATCTTCTGCGATTTCGGGGCGGATCACCATCGGCGCGTATTAGCACCGGCAATCCAGATCTCAAACCCGCATACAATTGCTGATGCCGGGTGCGCCTGTTACGTCATGGGCGCGAAATTCGACGCGAAATTCGGTCAGGGAGCAAAGTTTTGGATATTCGCCGTTTCGGCCTTATTCTCGGGGCGACAGGGTTTGCCGCAACGCTGATCCTGTCGCCTCCCGCTACCATGCCCGATCAGGCGTGGACCGTGGCCGGGCTCGTCTTCCTGATGGCGGCATGGTGGATGAGCGAAGCAATCCCGCTCACTGCAACCGCGCTGCTTCCCTTCCTGATCTTGCCCTTCGCCGAAGTCTTGACCGCCAAGGAAACGGCCACGGCCTATTATTCGCCAATCCTGTTCCTGATCCTTGGCGGCGCCTTTATCGCTATCGCAATCGAGCGCACCGGCCTGCACCGCAGGCTGGCACTGGTCATACTCGACAGGGTGGGAGCAAACGGCAGCGCATCGCGGTTGCTGCTGGCATTCATGATAACCGCAGCTGTCCTGTCGATGGCAATATCGAACACATCGTCCGCGCTTATCATGATGCCCATGGCGCTCGCGGTGCTGGCGGGATGTGGGCTGGATTCCGATGATCGCAAGGGATTGGCCGGCGCCCTGCCCATCGGCATTGCCTTTGCCGCGTCGATCGGCGGCGTCGGCACGATCGTTGGCTCGCCCACCAATGCCATCGCCGTGGGACTGCTCGATACGATCCTGGGCGTTCAGATCAGCTTTGCGCAATGGAGCGCATTCGGTCTGCCGGTCGTTATTTTGGGCATTCCGCTGGCTGCCTTCATCATTTCAAAGTTCCAGCACCTTTCAAGCCATGCCGTCGATGTTTCAGCAGCGCGCGAAGCGGTCGCGAACAAGGACGCCTGGAGCACGCCGGAAAAGCGGCTGATCCCCCTTGTCCTTGTAACCTTCGCGCTCTGGATGTTCAGACCGCTCATAACACCTTATCTTCCCGAAGGCTCTCTGACCGATGGCACCATCGCGATTGCCGCAGGGCTGGCTTTGTTCCTGCTCCCTGACGGCACCGGCCGCCCCATGCTTGTCTGGAAAGAAGCGGACAATGCGCCCTGGGGTGTCATCATGATGTTTGGCGGCGGGCTGGCACTGGCGGCAGGCATGGGCGCATCGGGTCTGGCAACCTGGCTGGGCAACTCGCTGCTGCCGCTGGCGGCCGTGCCGCTGCCGCTGATCGCGCTGGCTATCGTGGCAATGGTTATCATCGTCACAGAGTTTGCCAGCAACGTCGCGACGGCCAGCGCAATCATCCCGGTTGTAGCCAGCCTGATCATTGCGCTTGGCGTCGATCCGCTCATGCTGGCAATGCCCGCCGCGATAGCCGCCAGCTGGGGTTTTATGCTGCCTGCGGGCACAGGGCCAAACGCAATCGCCTGGTCAACCGGCCGGATCCAGCTTTCGCGGATGATCGGCGCGGGATTGGTGCTCGATATAGTCGGTGGCTTCATGATCGTGGCGCTGGTCTGGGCAGTGGCCGCGCTATTCTGATCCGGCCTCAGCCGGTCCAGGCAAGCAAGTGAGACAGGCAGCGCCGGCAATCGCTGCTGCCAAAGCCGGGTAGGGTATGTTCAAACACTCCGCTCTCACGCAGGCGCAAGCCGATCTCGCATTCCCGCCCGTCACGCAGGGCTAGCGCAACGATTTGGTCACTGGCCAGAGTAAGCACATCGACATGCCAATGCGGCTTCTTGTCAGTGCGCAAATGTCGGCGAACTCGCGCGCCAACGCCGCCCGGCCCACGCGCGCTGCCAGCATAAGCATACCAGCCCTGTGGAAGCAGCTCTTCCGAGCGATGGAAACGCACAGGCGTGGCTCTGCGCAAATGGATCAGCAGGGCATAAGCACCGGGCCAGCCGGGAAAATCGGCAGCTGCCGCCGCATCGCCGGACATTTCAGGTTTCAGGACATGCTGTGCTGCAACAACTGGCCCGGCGTTCAGCCCCGCCATTCCCGCCGCTCCTCGGCGGAACGAAGCACTTCAAAGGCAAGCTGGTAGGCCTGAAAAGCCTTGGCCGCTTCTTTGTCCCCCGGCTTCACATCGGGATGAACTTCCTTTGCCTTGTTACGCCAGGCCTTCTTCACGGCCTCGAACTCCGCATCGGTCTCCAACCCGAGAACTTCAAGCGCCCGCATTTCATCACGGCTGCGCGATCCGTCTCCTGAACTGGCCCAACCATAATGAGCCGATTCCTGATAGCCCGCGTTTTCCGCATTTTCTGCCGCTACGCGCTCTTCCGCGGCTTCCGCATCGAGGCCGGCAAAATAGTCCCAGCCCGAATTATACTCAGCGGCGTGCTTCTGGCAGAAATACCAGCGGTCCGGGTTATTCGGGGATTTAGGCGCCGGGCAAACCCCGGTATCGCTGCAACCAACCCTGTCGCACAGGCGCACGCTCACCGCCTCTCGCGCGGTTTCATAGCCACGCCAGCGGGGAAAACCCCAATCATTGGATCTACGGCCGGTACTCATAGCGATGCGTTAGGCTCCGTCATCAGGGAAACGCAAGCCCCCTTTGCCCCCTTGTAACGGGTTCACCAAACATTAAGTAGCGCCGGTGTATTGCTGCATTGCAATATCTACCAAGGTAGGTTATATTAACCTACGTTAGCATTTGAAGGGATTGAGCTTAGTGAGTGACCGCCTAACAGTTTCAGCAACATTCGCTGTTCTGATGATGTCTGTCTATGTGCTGTTCGGCACAGAGGCGGCGCGCGTCCCCTTCACGCCCGAAGAATTGCAGACTCCCACAGCATTCACTGCCCCTGCCGGAATCTACGGACAGGATCAGATTAACGATCTCCTGCAATAAAGCGGTTTCCGATCTGATCGGATCAACCGCTCCGGATCATTACCTATTGCGCGACTTCACAATCGCCGGCTTTCGGCGCCCGAGCCGTGCAGTGCTACCCCACGGCTCGAAGTCGCTCTGATCAGTCGGTCGTGATCGTGACGGCCCGGCGATTGCGCGCCCAGGCTGTTTCGTTCGATGCCAGTGAGATTGGACGCTCCTTGCCATAGCTGACCGTTGTCAGCCTGCTGGGATCGACACCGATGCTGACGAGATGGTTCTTCGCCGCATTGGCGCGGCGTTCACCAAGAGCAAGATTGTAATCACGCGTACCACGCTCGTCGCAGTGGCCCTCGATCAGAGCCCGTTTGCCGGGATAGCGCAACAGCCACTGGGCCTGCTTGTTCAACGCAGCGGCATCAGCGGAGTCGATGTTATAGCGATCGGTATCGAAATAGATCGTTTCATCGCCCATCATCGTCGCCAAGAAATCGGCCTGGCTGCCGGGCGCAGGACCAAGCGGTTGCGGCGCCGAAGCGGTGGTTGTCACCGGGCCGGGCTCTGGCGGCAACTCCTTGGGTGCCTTGGTTGCGCAAGCCGATAGGGCAAGCGATCCGGCGATCAGCAGCACAGCAGAAACCTGTTTGGCCGAAAAGATGTGGGGGGTAGGCATGACGGTCTCCTATAGTGAGGTACCCATATTCAAATGGGTATCGGGAAAGATCAGTACAATCGCACGCAGAGTCAATCGCTTCAGGGCCTGACAGGTCCCCATGCGGGATCAGATGCGCCCACAGGAGTTGGCAGGCGCCGTTCATTCCGGCCGGTCAGATCAACCTGCCAGATGGCCGCTTCCCCTGAATTGCGCCGGGTGCGGAAGAACTGAAGGATACGGCCATTGGGCGACCATGTTGGCGCTTCGTCCTGCCAGCTATCCGTCAGATGTCGCAATCCCCCACCATTCGGGCGCATCACCGCGATGCGTAAATTGCCGGCAATATGGGTAAAGGCAATCTGATCTCCGCGCGGGCTCCACTCGGGCGTGGCCGCTCGTCCGCCGAAAAAGCTGGTCCGCCGCTGGCCAGTGCCATCAGCTTTCATGACATAAATTTGCTGCGCGCCGGACCGGTCGCTTTCAAACACGATACGCCGGCCGTCGGGAGAATAGCTGCCGCCGATGTCGATGCCCGGTGCGGATGTCAGGCGCTGGCTCTGCCCGCCTTGCGCGGACACGCGATAAATGTCCGTATTGCCGCTGATCGCCATGGAATAGAGAATCCACCGGCCATCCGGCGACCAGCGCGGTGCGAAAGTCGGGTTGTTGCTGCGTGTCACCAGCCTCTGGCGCCCCTCGGCAAGGTCATAGACATAGATGCTCGGCGTGCCGTCGAGATAGGACAGATAGAGCAAGGACTTGTAATCGGGCGAATAGCGCGGGGTCAGTGCCGTGGCCTGGCCGCTGGTGAGGTAACGGTGATTGGCCCCATCGGAATCCATGATTGCGAGCCGTTTGATGCGGCGGTCTTTCGGCCCCGTCTCGGCGATATAGGCGATGCGGCTATCGAAGAACGGGCTTTCGCCGGACAGACGCGCATAGACCATGTCCGAACACTTGTGCGCCGCGCGGCGCCAGTCACCCGGCGCAACCAACCAGCCAGCTTTCCCAAGCTGCTGCCGCAACGCAACGTCATAAAGGTAACACCCCACAGCCAGCCTGCCGTCGGAATTCGCGCGGACATAGCCCTGCACCAGCATGTCGGTGGTCCGCAGCGACCAGGCAGAATAATCGGGCGCAGCCACCTGATCATAGCTGGGTTGCGGCAATCCGGCCGGGCCCGATGGCTTGAACAGCCCATTGTTGCGCAAGTTATCGGAAATGATCCGGGAAAGCGCCCGACCAAGCTGCGCGGTCGATCCGGCACTGGCCCGGGTTGGGACATCGCGATCTGTCGCAAAGGTAGAAATCGCAAGCCCCAGGTCCTGCCAGTCGCTGTCATCGGAGACGGAGCCGGTAAGCCCGCCGCTTTCCATCTCCTCAACCCCCACTTCGAGGCCGCCTTGATCCCGGGCAGGTTCATCCTGCGCCGCAGCCGGGACAGCCCCTGCAAGCAGGAACGAGACGAAAACAGCGAAAGTCCGATAAGTCATTGAGAGAGCCTCTTGTCGAAACGGAAAGCGGCAATACGCTTCCAGCCATCGTAATAATCGTCCGGCAAATTGAAAGGCGCAGCCAGTTGGACCGCCCGGATGGCCTGTTCGGCATGGCGCGATACCTGCGCTCTGTTCGCATCGGTTATTCCCAGCTGCCGAACCACGCGCGGACGGCCTGAAAGGCTGCCATCCATGTTGAAATCCCATGCCAGCACGGTCACCAGCCGTTCGGCATCGGCGCCCTGCGGCGCGATCCAGTGCGGCTTAAGCTGGCGCGTGATCGCTCCGGAAAGAGCCGAACGCACTCGTCTTCCAATCGCCTCCGCGCGCGGACTGGAAGATCGGCTCGTGCCTTGCGCTCCGCGCGTCCCTTCCAGAAAATCACTGCCGATACGGCTGCCGCCGGAACGCTCGACTTGCCGAGGTGCGGGGCGCACGGGCGGACGCGGCCTGGCTCTGGGGGCCGCAGCAGACCGCCGTTCCGGACGAGGCG
>JAHRVR010000021.1 GCA_019090585.1 Sphingomonadaceae bacterium | reverse complement strand
GCTATGAACAGCTCATCAACATCAAGGATCGCGGCCAGATTTTTCGCGTTGATATCGATTCGATCGAACACATTGAGGCGGCGGGCGATTACATGTGTATCCGCACAGCCGACAATTCGCTGATCCTGCGTGAAACAATGAAGGATCTGGAGCGCAGGCTTGATCCACGCATGTTCCAGCGCGTCCACCGCTCAACCATCGTCAATCTCAACCAGGTTCGAGAAGTGAAGCCGCATACGAACGGCGAGTGTTTCCTCGTTCTGGAATCAGGCGCACAAGTGAAGGTGAGCCGCTCGTATCGCGATGTAATCGCTCGGTTCGTGCATTGATTTGTTAGCCTCAAGCGCCGGGCGCGGCCCTGCGAGCGGCCGGGTGGCCTTGCGGTCCGAAATGTTCTTGTTCCGCACGCCCTCCGGGCATGCAATATCCTCGCGCCTGCGGCGCTGCGGGCGGCCAGTCGGCCTTGCGGTCCGCTAGTCGCGGACCGGACTTGCCATGCGATATCCTCGCGCCTGCGGCGCTGCGGGCGGCCGGTCGGCCTTGCGGTCCGCTAGTCGCGGACCGGCCTTGCAGTGAAAAACAGCGCTGGAATGAAGCGGGCTACAACCAGCAGCCCGCAAGCGCGACCGCGCGCCGCGGCTTATGCCGCGAAGCCAAGCGGGCCGGATGGCCCGCGCCCGGCGCTTGAGGCCAAAGCAAAAAACGTCCACATGGGCCGACATGACCACCTTCTCTCTTACTGGGTTTGACCTTGACGCCTTCGTCACTGCAACGCTCGCCGAGGACCTTGGCGTGGGCCTGCCGGGCGGGGGCCATGACGTTACTTCTGAAAGCGTGATATATGCCGACGCGCGCTTTTCCGGCGTGATGGATTCGCGCGATGCGATCACCGTCGCCGGCTTGCCGATCGCTGAAGCCTTCTTCCGCAAGCTTGATCCCGGCATGACAATCGAAATTCTGGCAAGCGAAGGGGATCGCATCGGTGCGGGAGCCGACCTGATGCGGCTTTCCGGCAATGCCCGCGCCATGCTGACGGCCGAGCGCAGCGCGCTTAACACTGTGCAGCACTTGTCCGGCATCGCCACGATGACCCGCCAATATGTCGATGCCATGGGTGACACGCATTGCACTTTGCTCGATACGCGCAAAACCATCCCCGGCCTGCGGCACCTTGAGAAATACGCCACCAGAATGGGCGGCGCGCAAAACCACCGCATGGGCCTGTGGGATGCCGCCATGATCAAGGACAACCATGTGCTGGTTGCAGGCGGCGTGGGCGAAGCGGTCCGCCGTGCGCGCGAGGCCGGAGTGGCAAAGATCATCTGCGAGGTTGACCGAATCGACCAGATCGAACCGGCCCTCGAATCCGGAGCGAACCACCTGCTGCTCGACAATATGGGCCCGGACGCGCTGCGCGAGGCCGTTGCCCTTGTTGCCGGGCGGGTGCCTTGTGAAGCTTCTGGCGGCGTCAATCTCGATACGATCGGCCCGATTGCCGCTACATGTGTCGATTTCGTCTCTGTCGGGCGCCTGACGCAAAGCGCACCTGCCGCTGATATCGGCCTCGATTTCGCGCCGCTATGATGCGCATTCTTTCGCTCGCGGCCAATCGGCTGCGCCGGTGCCTGCGCGGGGGCAGACTTGCGAGCAGCCGGCAGCCGCGCTTGCGGGCCGTTTTCGCCGGCCCGATTGCGCTGGCCCTGATGCTTTTGGCCCCGCCCGCACTCGCACAAGCCTATCAATGCTCCCTGCCCCGGCAGATCGATCCCATAAGGCCAGCCCGCCCGGATGGTCCCGTGCGCAAGAAACCGGTCGCCCGGTACTTGCTCGCAGCCAGTTGGTCGCCCGAATTCTGCCGTTCCGGACGCAAGCCAAAGTCGATGCAATGTTCGGGAAGACATGGGCGATTCGGCTTCGTCCTGCACGGGCTGTGGCCAGAGGCCCGGCAAGGCCCGGCCCCGCAATGGTGTTCCACCACGCCGCGGCCCTCACCGCAATTGATCCGCAAACATCTGTGCATGACGCCTGTGCCCTGGCTGCTCGAACATGAATGGGCCAAGCATGGCAGCTGTATGACGAAGCGCCCGGAAACCTATTTCAAGGTCAGCACCATCCTCTGGCGGTCGCTTGTCTGGCCTGATGCGGACCGGCTATCACGCAAGAAGAACCTTACCGCCGGAGACCTGCGCGATGCCTTCCTGGCAGAGAACCCCGATTGGCGGCGGGAACAGATAGGCATTGAAACCAGCCGCAACGGCTGGCTGCGCGGAGTGCGTCTTTGCTATGGGCGTGACTTCATGCCGATACGCTGTCCAACGCGCAATTTTGGTGCGCGCGATAAAGCCGCGTTAAAGATCTGGCGGGGGCTATAAGTTCTTTCGGCTTTCGCGAGTTATTACCGCCAGCCCGCAATCGACAAGCTGCCCCTAACGCCGCTCCCTGAAAAATTTTCGCAGTATTTCTGCCGATTCGGCCTCACCAATCCCAGAGTAAACTTCCGGGCGGTGCAAACATTGCGCCTGATCGAAAACCCGCGCGCCTTGCTCCACCGCGCCGCCCTTGCCATCGGCGGCTCCGTAATAAAGCCGGGCCAGGCGCGCATGAGAAATGGCGCCGGCACACATTGCACACGGCTCAAGCGTCACCCATAACTCGCAATCATCCAGCCGCTCCCGGCCAAGCGCCGCAGCGGCCCGCCTGATCGCCAGCATTTCAGCATGAGCCGAAGGGTCTTTCAGATGCCGCGGCGCATTATGCGCCGCCGCAATCACCTCACCGTCCCTTGCCACAACGGCCCCGACCGGCACTTCGCCCATCTCGGCCGCGCTACGCGCTTCGTCGAGCGCAATCGCCATGAATTCAGGAAGAGGCCAGCGGGTCATGGCGATTAAGGCTATACATCCATCATGGCCCGTGCAACCAAGCCCCTAACGACGGCCCCATTGCTTGACCTTTAGAAGGTGAATCGCTAAGGGCGCGCCTTCCCGTTTATCGGCACAAATTTCAAGCGAGAGTACATCATGTCCCGCATCTGCGAACTGACTGGCAAGAGCCGCCAGACTGGCCACAATGTCAGCCACGCCAAAAACAGGACAAAGCGTGTGTTCCTGCCCAACCTGCAGAACGTCACGCTGATGTCCGAATCACTGGACCGCAGCTTCAAGTTCCGCGTGTCCACCTATGGGCTGCGGTCTGTTGAGCACAATGGCGGCCTCGACAACTGGCTGCTCAAGACTGCTGATGCGAACCTGAGCGCGAATGCGCTCAAGGTGAAGCGCGAGCTCAAGAAAAAGCAGGCAGAAGCAGCCTGAGCTTCCCTGCCTGACCGGCAGCCTGCAATTTCTATGGTGATGGGCGTGCGGAATTTCCGCGCGCCTTTTTGCGTCTGGCTGGCAGGTCCGCGGGATCGACCGACAACTTCCAGAGCATCGTCTTCTGGAAAGCAGCGCGGTTATCATCGGAAATCAGCCACACGGTCAGCCGCGCATCTTTCCCCGGTTCAATGGCGATGCCTTCAAAGTTGTCTCCCGGCAATTCGGTTGCCCATGACGCCAGCTGCCTGACCTGCCACGGCTTACCCCTGCGAATCGTCCTCGGATCACCAATTGCCAGCGCTCCTGCAAATTTGGCCGGCACCGGCCATAACAGCCGGCGAAACAACACCAGAACGCGCCCATCGGGCAATTGCGCCATATCAGTGGGACTGAAGCCTTCCGGACCGACCAGAATAAACGGCTCCCCTACCGGGTCTTCGACCGGATCTGCCGCAAAGCGAATGGCAGCATGGCGGCGGCGCTCAAAAAAACCGGAAAACCCCTCGCGCAAGACAAGGAAACTGCCGTCACGGAGCCTGACCAGCGATTCGGGCCCGGAATTGTTGCCCCAATCCGCCATGCCAGCTGGCTGCACGACCTCACCAAGCGAAAATTCCCGGTGGGCATAATGAAAGCGCATAATGGAGTTTTCAGACTCCAGGCCCGCCCACGCCTGTCCAGCAGACAAGTCGGCCGTGACCGATTCGACATCGCGCGTAGCCTTCTGGCCATTGGGCGCCTTGATCAACGCACCCACCGATGGTTCGACAAACGCGCGCTCAGGCGGGGTAAAATGCAAAGTGGCGCCATTGTCGCTCAGGGTCAGCAATTGGCCATCACTCAACGCCAGCAACGCAGAATAGCCACCGAAATACTGGTTCCGGCTATCGATCCGCCATGCGCGCTCAAGCTGGAACGGCCCCAATGCGGCACCTTCGCCAATATCGAGCACCGTGAAATGAAGCTCTAGATCCTGGGTCTTCTGCGGCAGCGACATGCGAATCCATGTCACGGGCGCCAAGGCGATAATCAGCAGGAACAGGGCAAGATTGCGGCGCACAGCGCGGGAATAGCCTATGCTCTGACAATACGAAACGCCGCGCACGCTACAATCGAAAGATTTACCCGATCAGGAGAGAATCAGGGCATTGGCCCCGCAAGCAGAATCGGGTCGAGCCGCGATCCACGCCATTTCATGCTCCAGTGTAAATGCGGGCCAGTGGCGCGTCCCGAGCTGCCGATCCGCCCGATCACCTGGCCCTGCTTCACACGGTCCCCTTCCTTCACCAGCAATGCGGAGCAATGAAGGAATGCACTGTTCAGCCCCATGCCGTGATCGATCATCAGCAAGTTGCCTTCAAGGGTGAAGGGCTTGTCGGCCGCAAGGATCACAGTGCCATCGGCAGGCGCGACGAAGGGCGTTCCGCTTTTGCCCGTCGCGACATCCACGCCAGAGTGATAGCCGCCGGGCTCTCCGCGATAGATCCGCTGCGAACCGAACCTGCCAGAAATTCTCCCGCGAACCGGCCAGATAAAATCCTGTCGCCAGCCCTGGCTTTTGGTATCCAGCGAGCGCGCAGCGTTGATCCGGGCCAGCTCTGGCCGCCGGAGCCGCATGAAAGCCGCGGTCGGCCCACGGCGGCGGCGCGCAACATTGACATGCTCAATCTTCCAGGCGCGCGGGCTGATCTTCATGGAGCGTGTGATCGAAACGCCATCGGGGCCTTTTGCAACGAGACGCGCCGAGGACGCCGCATCCCGGTCAAAGGCGATAAAGAACGTGCCGCCTTCACCTATTTCCACTGGATCGGAATTGAATGTCAGCGCCGTGGCCCCGGCGGGCACCGCGCCCCTGATCCAGCCGCCTTGCGTCTGTTCACCCGAAAAAACGAATGCGGCGGGCTTCACTGATGGTCGCGGCGGTGGCGTGGATGGTGCCGCAGGCGCCGCCACCGGCATATGGGTTGCGACCGATTGCTCCTCTTGCGGGCTGGCATTGCAGCTACCAGCACAAAGCAGCATCAGCGCCATGCCGGTAGTTCCGGCAAGCAAGCGGCCTTGCTTCACGCGCCTTCCAGCATGCGCCGGGTCGCGATATCGGCATTGGCGTAAGGTTCCTGCCGCTCAACGCTCCAGTACCGCAATACTTCGAGCGGTATCACTTCGCCCGTGGCCGCACACAGGACATGGTCTCCCGAACTCACGATTCGAAATTCATTCGGGCCATATTGAAGGCGCGCGGGGCGATCAGGAGAAGACATCAGCATGACTGCAATTTAGCAGAGCAAGAGGCTCAAAACAAATCACCTTGTCGTAGTTTGCTGGCAGGCGACCGCGACTTTCTCGGCGCAGCGCCGCCCACGGCGACCCGCAGATCGCCATCAAGGAATTTCAGCACCAGTGCTTTTTCGTTCTCAGCGTCCGCTTTTTTCATGAGAGTCCGGCCAGAGGGATCTGTCACACGCACATAGCCGCGGCTCAGCGGCTTTTCAGGATTGAGCTGCGGCAAAACACGGTCGAAAGCGGCGAAACGATCGTGAGCGCGCACCAGACTTCGCCCGATCAGCGCGGGAGACAAGCCTGACCGAACCAACCGGTCCTGCGCGTTCGCAACGCGATTGCGGAGCAGGGGCAAAGACAAATGCCGCGACAACTCGCCCAGCTTCTCCCTTTCCACACCGGCCCGGTCCCTCAACCCGCGCCTTAGCCTGTCAGAAAGCTCGTCAAGCCGCTGCGCCGCGGGTGCAAGCAGCGCATCAGGCCGAGGCAAGCGCTGCACCCTTGCATCCAGCCGCTCTCGGCCCAGCGCAACCGGGCGCAGTGCACAGCGCCGCTTGCGCAGAGCCAGTTCGCCAAGCTGAGCAAGCAACTCCTCGCGCACGGGAACGGCAATTTCCGCCGCCGCGGTCGGGGTCGGCGCGCGCAAGTCGGCACCATGATCGGCCAGCGTTGTGTCTGTCTCATGTCCCACTGCCGAGATAACCGGAATTGTCGATTCGGCGATTGCGCGAACCACGTCTTCCTCATTGAAGGCCCACAGATCCTCAATCGAGCCGCCGCCGCGTGCCACGATGACCAGATCGGGGCGGGGCACGGGCCCATTCTCTTCCAACGCCGAAAAGCCGCGCACTGCTTTGGCAATCTGCCCTGCTGCGCCCTCTCCCTGCACCAGCACCGGCCAGACCAGCACCTGACTGGGGAAGCGGTCTGCAAGGCGGTGCAATATATCGCGAATCACTGCACCTGTTGGCGATGTCACCACGCCGATCACCCGCGGCAGAAAGGGCAAGGCGCGCTTGCGTTCTGCCGCGAAAAGCCCCTCTTGCGCCAGCCGCGCACGGGTTTTTTCCAAGAGCGCCAGCAAAGCGCCCTCACCCGCGATTTCCATTCGTTCGACGACGATCTGATATTTCGAACGCCCCGGATAAGTGGTGAGTTTGCCGCTGGCGATCACTTCCAGCCCGTCTTCCGGCTTGAACGCAAGGCGGCCGGTGCTGCCGCGCCACATGACCGCATCGATCACGGCCTTCTCGTCCTTGAGCGCGCAATAAAGGTGGCCAGATGCGGCGCGTTTGACCCCGGAAAGCTCTCCGCGCAGCCGCACGAAGCCAAACCGGTCCTCAACAGTTCGCTTCAACAAGGCCGAAATCTCGCTGACAGAAAGCGGCGCGGCGTTGTCCCCGGCGCTCTGCTTCGCTACGAGCCCGCCAGAGTTTCCGTTTTCATCGAAAGGCGAGGGATCAGCCATGAATATCCTGCTCTTGGGATCGGGAGGCCGCGAACATGCGCTGGCATGGAAGCTGGCGCAATCGCCAACTTGCGAAAAACTATACGCCGCACCCGGAAATCCGGGGATCGAAGATCATGGCGAATGCGTCGCCCTGGATGTGAGTGATCATGGCGCTGTAACAGCGTTTTGCGAAGCACAAGCGATTGGCCTGGTGGTGATCGGCCCGGAAGCCCCGCTCGTTGACGGGCTGGCGGATAGCCTGCGCGGCGCAGGAATTGCGGTATTCGGACCCAGCAAAGCGGCAGCGCAGCTTGAAGGCAGCAAGAGCTTTACCAAGGAACTGTGCGACAAGGCAGGGATCCCCACCGCCCGATATGTCCGCGCTGACAATGAAGCAGCCGCGCTGGCCGCGCTTGGCAAGTTTGGCATCCCCGTCGTCGTCAAAGCCGATGGCCTCGCAGCCGGCAAGGGCGTAACCGTGGCCACCACAAGCGAGGAAGCGCAGGCGGCCATCCGGGACATATTTGCCGGGCGGTTCGGAGAAGCCGGGGCGCAAGTCGTGATCGAGGAATTTCTGGAAGGCGAGGAAGCGAGCTACTTCGCGCTTACCGACGGCAGCACGATCGTGCCTTTCGGCACCGCACAGGATCACAAGCGAGTCGGCGAAGGCGATATCGGCCCCAATACGGGCGGCATGGGCGCTTACAGCCCCGCCCCGGTGATGACCCCGATGCTGCGCGGCGAAGCCGTCTCGAAGATCTTCGTGCCAACTGTTCAGGCCATGGCCGACGCGGGCATGCCTTACAGCGGCGTCCTTTATGCCGGGCTGATGCTCACCCGCGATGGCCCCAAGCTGATTGAATATAACTGCCGCTTCGGCGACCCGGAATGCCAGGTGCTGATGATGCGACTGGAAAGCGATCTGGCAGAATTCCTGCTGGCCTGCGCACAGAACCGGCTTGCCTCGCTCGATGCTCCGAGATTCTCGGACAATTCGGCGCTGACTGTGGTGATGGCGGCCAATGGTTATCCCGCCAAGCCAGAGAAAGGCGGAAGTCTCACGAATATAGACGCAGCCGAAGCAGGCGGCGCGAAAGTTTTCCACGCCGGCACCAAGCGCAGCAAGGATGGCGCGCTTGTTGCCAATGGCGGGCGCGTGCTCAATGTCACGGCATGCGGGAACTCGGTAACGCAAGCGCAAACCCGCGCCTATGAAGCCGTCGACCGGATCGCGTTCAATAGCGGGTTCTGCCGGCGCGATATCGGCTGGCGTGAAGTGGAACGCGAAACTTCGGAAAACTGAACCCGGCTGCGCGTTGCCTCAACCCAGCTTTTCCGCAGCCAGAGCCTTGAGGTTCGCCTCAGGCCGGGCGCCATAGTGCGAAATAATTTCCGCGGCGCATACTGCACCAAGCTTCAAACAATGGGCAAGCGACTTGCCCTGAGAGTGCCCGAACAGAAAACCGGCCGCGAACAGATCGCCCGCGCCGGTCGTATCGACGACCGCATTGACAGGTTCGGCCAGGACATAGGCACGTTTGCCCCGGGACAGCGCGACCGCTCCCCTTTCGCTGCGTGTAACGACCAGAATGGCCACTTTGGGCGCAAGTTGCGCCAGCCCAGCTTCGAAATCCGATTCCCCCGTTAGCGCGGCCAACTCATTCTCATTGGCAAAGAGAATATCGACGTCGCCAGTTTCGATCATGGCGTTGAAATCGGCGCCATGCCGCTCAATGACGAAGCCATCGGACAGCGTGAACGCAACTTCCCGTCCCGCGCCTTTGGCAGCGGCTATAGCCTTGCGCATCGCCGCGCGCGGCTCCTCCGGATCCCAGAGATAACCTTCCAGATAGAGGATCGCGGCATCGGCAATCCGTGCCTCGTCCAGCGCATCGGCAGGCAGATACTGCGATGCGCCCAGATAGGTGTTCATCGTGCGCTGCCCATCGGGCGACACAAAAATCAGACAGCGCGCCGTGGGCGGCTCACCGGGCCGTGCAGGGGTATCAAAAGCGATGCCGCCGGCGCGGATATCATGCGCGAACACCTCGCCAAGCTGATCCTCGGCAACCTGACCGATAAACGCGCAATTCGCGCCAAGCGCGGCCAGACCGGCAAGTGTATTGGCAGCCGAACCGCCGGAAACCTCCCTTGCTGGACCCATGACATCATAAAGCTCTCGGGCGCGCTGCGTATCGACCAGCATCATCCCCCCGCGCGCCATGCCCAGCGCCTCGATCTGCTCATCGGCAGCGGGCGCCATGACATCAACAATCGCATTGCCGATACCAATCACATCGAGAGTGGGGGCTGACCTCGACTGGGGCATGAATATAATCCTTGTGATGCCGGGAGATGCAAAAACGAATCCCGGCGCGCCTAGCTCGCAGCCTGACGCGATGCAAGGCCGCCAGCCATTGACAGAGCCGCGGATGCTGGCCATTCGGCGCGGCCATGAGCGCAAGGCCAACATTGCGAAAACTGCTGCTGATCGTTCAGCCCGCAGTCCTGCTTTTGCTGTCCGCATGTGCATCAACCGGCGGAGGCGCGGCAGGCGCGGCGTCATCAACGACATATCGCCCCGCCGTGCGCCAACCCGTAACCCGGCCTTTACGCAATCCTGAGTTTCGTATGGAACCGGGTCTCGAAGGGATCATCGGAGCGAGCCGGGCGCAGATTGTGGGGCAATTCGGCAGTCCGCGCCTTGATGTCTGGGAAGGCGATGCCCGCAAGCTGCAATTCACCGGAACGCCCTGCATCCTGGACATTTACCTCTATCCGACAAAGCAAAGCAGCGAGCCGCGCGCAACTTATGTCGATGCACGGCGCCGCGATGGCAGGGATGTCAGCAAGGCGGCCTGCGCGCGCGCGCTGCGAAGCCAGCGAAAGGCCCGGTAACCCGGATTTAAGCTTATCGCGGCATGATACCGGCTCGAAAAAGGGGCCTTGATACGATGAGCATGCATTTTCGCGAAATTGCCGAAAAAGCCGCAGAGGACGGCATTATTTCCGCCGAGGAAATTCTCGAACTGCGCCGCGCCGGCTGGTCCGACGGCAAGATTACGCCGAGGGAAGCCGAAGCGATTTTCGTCGCCAACGACGCATTGAACGATCCCACCAACGACTGGTCGGATTTCTTCGTCGAAGCGATCGGAGAGTTCATCGTCAACACTCTCGACCCCAAAGGCTATGTGACAGACGAACAGGCCGACTGGCTGATCACGAAGATCAGCCACGACGGCAAGACCGAAAGCCTGACCGAACTGGAAGTTCTGGTCCGCGTGCTCGAACGGTCAAAGAGCACGCCAAAGCAGCTGCACAGCTACGCGCTTGAGCAGATCGAATGCGCGATGCTGAACGGCGGCGGCCCATCACATCTGGGCAGTGGATGCGATGCAAGCGGCATCAGCGAGCCCGAAACCCGGCTCTTGCGGCGCTTTGTATTCGCAAGCGGCGGCGACCGTCCGGCAGCTGTCAGCCGCGCGGAAGCGGAAATGCTGTTCCGCATCAAGGACGCGGCTCTGGACAGGGTGAACGCGCCCGATTGGAAACGGCTCTTCGTGCAGGGCGCCGGCAACTACATCATGGGATTCGCTGCCCACACTTCGCTAACGCGCGAACGGGCGGCCGAGCTCCAGTCCTTCGTGCGCGATCACAAAAGTTCCGTCGGCGGTTTCTTTGGCCGCATGGCCAAATCAACGCTCAAGGAAAACTTCTACGGCGTCGCCGGCGAAGTCTTTGGCGCGAAAGAAAGTGCTCCAAGCCACGGGCAACGCGCCGACGAAGCCCGCGAAGTGGACGACTCTGAGCAGATGTGGCTGGAAGACCAGATCGACAGCAATGGCGAAGTCGACGAATACGACCGAGCACTGCTGGCATTTCTGGAAGAGGAAAGCGGCTTCACGCGTTGATTCTTTTCCCGCTGGTGCGGGGCCGGTTCCGATACCGTTTCAATGCAATGAAACGAAAACCTAAACCGTAAAGCTCTCACCGCAGCCGCAGCTTCCGGTCGCATTGGGATTATCGAACACGAAGCCCGCAGCGAAATCGTCTTCCTGCCAGTCCATCGTGCTGCCAATGAGGTAAAGCACGCTGGCCGCATCGATGAAGAACAGCCCGCCCGGCGTCTCGATCCGCTCATCCATGGGGTTCGCTTCGGTGATATAGTCAACCGAGTAGGCCAGCCCGGAACAGCCGCGCCGCGGCGTCGAAAGCTTGACGCCGATGGCATCACCGGGCGCTTTGGACATAAGATCGGCAATACGCGCCTCGGCCGCTGAGGTCAGGATCACAGCAGCGGGCCGCGCGCGGGTTTTTGTGTCTTCAGCCATCACAACATCCCCAGTTCAAGCCGGGCTTCGTCGGTCATTTTGGCCATGTCCCATGGCGGATCCCAGACAAGATTCACTTCACAGTCCCGCACACCCGGCACGGCGGCTACGCGCAGTTCAACCTCACCCGGCATCGATTCGGCAACGGGGCAGTGCGGCGTGGTCAACGTCATGGTCACCACCACGCTCGCTTCATCAGAAACCTCGACGCCATAGATAAGGCCAAGATCGTAGATATTGACCGGAATTTCCGGGTCAAAAATTTCCTTTATCGCGGCGACCGCGCGTTCATAAAGGTCACCGCCCGGATCGCCCGAACCCGCGCCCTGCGGCTTTTCCACAAGAAAGCCCTCCAGGTAATCGCGCTTGCGCTCCAGCTTTTCACCGGAGCTCTCGGGCGGCGCTTCGGCATCGTCAACACGGGCGCGCGGTGGTGGCTTCACGCCGCTCACTTGCTCGACGCTAAAACCGCCGTTCTCATCTGAATCATGTGCACTCATCAGGCAAAGATCCTTTGCGTTCGCTCGATACCGGCCAGCAGTGCAGCGATATCGCTTTCATCATTGTAAATGCCGAAACTGGCGCGCGCCGTGGCAGGCACACCCAGATGGTCCATCAGCGGCTGGGCGCAATGGTGCCCGGCGCGGATCGCGACATTCTCCTCATCGAGGATGGTGCCAAGGTCATGCGGGTGCACGCCGTCCAGCGCGAAGCTGAGGATACCTGCCGACTTTTCCGGACCGAAGACGGTAACGGAGTTCAGGCAGCGCAGCGCCTCACGCGCTTTGACAAACAGTGCGGTCTCATGCGCGTGGATCGAATCGAGACCGATCGCATCGACATAATCGATCGCCGCAGCCAGTCCGATCACTTCGATGATCGCGGGCGTCCCGGCCTCAAACCGCTGGGGCGATGGCGCATAAGTTGTTTTCTCGAATGTCACCCGATCAATCATGGAGCCACCCCCGTGCCATGGCGGCATGGCGCCGAGGATCTCCGCTCTCGCCCAAAGCGCGCCGATCCCGGTCGGGCCATAAAGCTTGTGCCCGGAAAAGACGTAGAAGTCGCAATCGAGCGCCGCGACATCGAGCGAAAGTCGCGGCACCGCCTGACAGCCATCGATCAGCAATAACGCGCCCACTCCATGGGCCAGATCGGCGGCACGCTTTACATCGAGCACCGATCCAAGCACATTCGAGACATGGGCAAGCGCAACCAGCTTATGCGCGCGGGTGAGCATGTTTTCAGCGGCATCGAGGTCAATCCGTCCGTCTTCGGTCAGAGGACAAACGTCAATCTCGATACCGATGCGGTCGCGCAGCAATTGCCATGGCACGATATTGGAATGATGCTCCAGCTCAGAGAGCAGGATGCGGTCGCCCGCTTTCAGCTGCGATCCGCCCCAGCTATGCGCGACAAGATTGATCGCCTCAGTCGCACCGCGAGTGAATACAATCTCACTTTCCTGTCCGCCAATGAACGTGGCGACACGGCGGCGCGCCGTCTCGAATGCCAGCGTCATTTCGGCTGAGCGGGAATAGACGCCGCGATGCACCGTGGCATAATCGGCACCCATTGCGCGGACCGTGGCATCGATCACCGCTTGCGGCTTCTGCGCCGACGCCGCAGTATCAAGATAGTGCCAGGGCTTGCCCGCGCTTGTGACAAGGCCGGGGAAATCAGCGCGGCGCGTAGCGGTCAGCGTGCTCAAAGCTCTACCCCTTCAAGAAAGTGCAGCGCCTGATCGAGCATGTCCTCGCGCAATTCGTCGTCAGAGATCGCCACAAAAGCATCGGCGATAAAGGCGCGCACCAACAGCTTGCGTGCCGCCTCGGGCGCAATGCCGCGCGAAGCCATGTAAAATCCGGCCTGTTCATCCAGCGCGCCAATCGCCGCACCGTGGGCGGCTTTGACGTCATCGGCAAAAATTTCCAGTTCGGGCTTGGCATTGGCGCTTGCGCCCGCCTCCAGCAAGATCGCGCGGAAATTTTGCGCGGCCTCGACTTTCTGGGAATCTTTCGGAATTTCAACGCGGCCCAGGAAATTGCCGGTTGAGCGCCCCCATTGCACCGCGCGGACGACCTGGTTCGATGTGCATTGCGGCGCGGCATGGATAACACGAGTGACGATTTCCTGCCGCACCTCACCGCCGCCCAGCGTCACGCCGCCCAGCTCGAAATGAGCGCCCTCTTCCAGCGTCACGTCCAGCTCGCAGCGCGCATAAGGACCGCCAGCATTGATAACAAAATGCTCGTAGCGGCCGCCTTTGCCAACATGGACCCGCAGCCGATCGACAAAGCCCGCGCTCTTGCTATCGGCCTCGATCACGGCAAAGCCACGCTCGGTCTCACCCGGCGCAACGGCGTGCTCAAGCCACTGCGTGAGCCGCGCCGGGTCTGCCGATGCGAGATAATCCGCATCGGCATAGCGCCACTCCTCGTCCCTTGTGCTTGGGCGCGTGGCCGTGATGGCAAGCGCTTCACTCATGCGGCGACGGCCTCATAACCTTCTTTCTCAAGGTTGAGCGCCAGTTCCGGCCCGCCGGTCTTCACAATGCGGCCGCCTGCCAGCACATGGACAAAGTCTGGTTTCACATAATCGAGCAGGCGCTGGTAATGCGTGATCAGCAGCACGGCCTTTCCCGGCCCATTTTCATCTTTTTGGCGCATGATCGTATTGATAGCGTCCCCGACAACGCGCAGCGCATCAATATCAAGGCCCGAATCGGTCTCGTCGAGCACCGCGAACCCGGGATCGAGTATGCCCATCTGCACCATCTCGGCGCGCTTTTTCTCGCCGCCGGAAAAGCCAACATTCACCGGGCGCTTGAGCATGTCCATGTCAAGCTTGAGCAATGCTGCCTTTTCCTTCGCAAGCTTGAGGAACGCACCGCCCGACAGCGGCTCCTCGCCCCTGCTCCTGCGCTGCGCATTGGCTGCTTCGCGAAGGAACTGGACAAAAGAGACGCCCGGTATCTCAACCGGGTGCTGAAAGCCCAGAAACAGACCCGCCGCCGCGCGCTCATGCGGCTCCAGCGCGAGCAGATCGATCTGTCCCTCTGGCCCGTCCAGCGTGACCGAGCCGCCGGTCACTTCATATCCGGGCCGCCCCCCCAGCACATAAGACAAGGTAGACTTGCCCGCACCGTTCGGGCCCATGATAGCGTGGACCTCTCCCGCATTCACGGCGAGCGAAAGACCCTTGAGAATGGGCTTGCCGGCGACTTCGGCGGTAAGATTGTCAATCTGGAGCATTTTCGTCCCTGTCCGTGCCGCGGGGCGGCGTATCGCTGCGCCCCTGCGCTGCATAATGTTCGCGGCGCGCGTCTTGCTTGTCGGCAATGCGCTTGCGCATACCAGCCGTGATCCGCGCCAATACCGCGTCTATGTCTTCCAGAATGTCGGAAGCCTTGATCCGCATGACCCGGACCCCAACCGCCTCAAGGCTCTTGTCCCGGCGCGTGTCGATAGGATCGGGCGTCTCACCCTCGTCAATGGAGACCGCCATGCCGAGATTATGGCAGCCGAAATCGACAATGGCAGATCCGATTACGGCGTGGCGCTTGAACGTGTAACGGCCCAGATCCGCCTGGGCGAAACGCTCCGCCAGCGCCTTGTGCGCGGGGGTTGGATGCATCCGCAGGGCCCGTGCGCGGTCATGCAACGCATCGAGGCGTTTCGCGGAAATTTCCCAGCCGCGCCCCTTCTTGCGAAGTTCGGGCGGACCTTGCTCTTCGGTCGAATCGCGCAGCTTGAGCGTCTTCTTTGTCATCCCACGCTTCCTTCCAGAGAAATTCCGAGCAGCTTTTGCGCCTCAACCGCGAATTCCATCGGCAGCTGCTGCAGCACTTCCTTGGCGAAACCATTGACGATCAGCGCCACGGCTTCCTCGGTGTCCAGCCCGCGCTGCATGGCGTAGAACAGCTGATCGTCGCTGATCTTGCTGGTCGTTGCCTCATGCTCGATCTGCGCAGTGGGGTTCTTCACTTCGATATAAGGCACGGTATGCGCACCGCATTCACTGCCCAGCAGCAGCGAATCGCACTGGGTGAAATTGCGCACGCCATCGGCGGCCACGCCAACGCGCACCAGCCCGCGATACGTGTTGCTCGACTTGCCCGCGCTGATCCCCTTTGAAATGATCGTCGAGCGCGATCCCTTGCCGTTGTGGATCATCTTGGTGCCGGTATCGGCCTGCTGGTAATTATTGGTAACGGCAACCGAGTAGAACTCACCCACCGAATCCTCACCGTTCAGGACACAGCTGGGATATTTCCAGGTGATCGCACTGCCCGTCTCAATCTGCGTCCAGCTGATCTTGCTGCGCGCGCCCTGACACAGCCCGCGCTTGGTCACAAAATTATGAATGCCGCCTTTGCCTTCACTGTCACCGGGATACCAGTTCTGCACGGTTGAATATTTGATTTCCGCATCGTCCATCGCGACCAGCTCAACCACTGCGGCGTGAAGCTGGTTTTCATCGCGCTGCGGCGCAGTGCAGCCTTCCAGATAGGATACGTGTGAGCCTTTCTCGGCAATGATCAGCGTGCGCTCGAACTGTCCGGTATTCTCCGCATTGATGCGAAAATAGGTGGAAAGCTCCATCGGGCAGCGCACACCTTCAGGGATGTAAACGAAAGTTCCATCCGAGAAGACCGCGCAATTGAGCGCCGCGAAATAGTTGTCATGCTGAGGCACGACTTT
>JAHRVR010000020.1 GCA_019090585.1 Sphingomonadaceae bacterium | reverse complement strand
ACTTATGAAGAACAGCCACGCCGCAGTTTCACCGACGAGCGCAAGCAACGGCTGATCCGTCACACCGGGCCGGACGATCAGGCGCTGCTCCGGCTTGTCTGGCCAACCCGCGACGACACAGACCCCGTCGCCACGCTCACGCTCGAACTGCTCGAACGGGTGGCAAGAATCGCAATGACCGAAACACTGCGCGAATCGCTCGGCAAAGCCTATTCACCGGGCGCTTCAAGCAGACTTTCCCGCCATTGGCCCGGTTACGGAACCTTCAGCCTGACGGCATCGGTCGCCGTTGCGGAAGTACCGGCCGCAACGGCCGCAATTTCATCTACGCTCACCGCATTACAGACGGCGCCTATCGATTCCGATATGCTGCAACGCGCCCGCCAGCCAATGGTCGAGCAACTTCAAAACGCGCTGAAATCCAATCCCCGCTGGCTCTCGCTTGTTGATCGGGCGCAAAGCGAGTCTGCGCGCATTGCGCGTTTCATCAAGGCGCGCGACCGGCTCTTGGCATTGGCTCCTGCGGATTTACAGGCCGCGGCAAAGACATATCTCGATCCGCACGAGGCGCTGGAAATCCTCGTCCTGCCGGAGGGCATTGACCCTCCGGCCTGAACGCCCCCGGCTCAGGGCGCGTGGTTAGGCCGTGTTGGCCGTCCGGTGCGATTGGCCCAGTCCTCGATCAGCTCATCATAAAGCGGATGCTGGATCAGCTCGTACTTCTCGGGAAAGTCGAAATTCGCCGACTCCGGAAAGCCCTTTTCCATCAGCTCTCGCGCCATCTTGAGGTGATTGGCAGCCGCCGTGGCCCAACCCCAGCCAGTGGAAAGTGTGCAGCGCGTGTCAGGCAAGTTGACCCCCAATGTGCAGACCGGAATGGGCATTTCCGGAATAATCTCTACATGTGCCTCTGCCGTCGCAAGCGGAAAAACCAGCATGTCAGCACCAGCTTCAGCATAAGCCTTGCCGCGCTTGATGGCCTCTTCAACCGAATTGGTGCCGCCGCCTCCGGCCTCGCTCGGATAGAGCTCATCGCAGCGCGCAATGATGACAAAACCGGAATCGCCAGCTGCCTTGCGTCCCGCCTCGATCCGCAACTGCATTTCCTCGGTCGGGCACAAACCGTTCACATGTTTGGAGTGCTTGGGATTGACCTCGTCCTCGACGTGATAGCCCGCAATCCCCGCGCGCACGTACATCTGGGTAATGCGATAGGCATCCGCCACAGTCTCGCCCAGCGAATCGGCATCGGAAATCAGGGGTATATCGATGGCCGCAGCGATGCGTCCGGCCTGTTCGATCTGCTCCATCTGGGAATAGCTGCCGTTGTCGGGAATCGCATAATGAAACGCACTACAGGCATGCCCGCCAAGGTAGGCCGCCTTGAACCCCACGCTTTCGACAATTCTGCCGGTAATCGCACTATAAGCCTCGGCAGCGACGAAGTGCTCCTCGTTCTCAATCAGTGCACGTAACTTTTGGGCCTGTGTTTGCATCCGTTCTGCTCCCTTTAAAATTGGGTTTCCGCGCAAAGCTGCGTGCGGAACCGTTTGTGGCAGCAAAGGTTGCATGGCTATGGGCCAGAAACAAGTGGCCAGCAAAGGCCCCGCCACCGCGCCCGCCTCTATCCAAGCCGTTCGAGCGCGCTGACAAGCTCATCGTAATGGTCGATGACCGCTGCTGCGCCCAACGCATCGACCGGCTTGTTGTTATAGCCAAAGCTGACCGCAATGCAGGGGATGCCAGCAGCCTGCGCGGAGCCGGTATCATAAGTGGTATCGCCCACATAGGCCGCGCGTCCGCCCCCGCCTCTGGCGATCATGGCGTGGATCAGGTCGGGAGCCGGTTTCGCCTTTCCCGGCCCGAGCGAATCGCCGCCCAAAATCGTGTAAAAGCGCGAAGACAGCCCCAGCTCGTCAAGCAGCCTGACGGCCAGATGCTCAAGCTTGTTGGTCACGACAGCCAGTTTAGTTCCCCGCGCCGCCAGTTCATCCAGCGCGGCTTCGCCACCCGAATACAGAGCCGAATGCACCGAGATATGGGACTCGTAATAATCAAGAAGCGAACCATGCAGCCGGTCAAACGCGTCATCGTCTACCATGCCGCCCGTCAAGTCCAGAGCACGGGCCAGCATCCGCTTTGAACCGCCGCCCACAAGTCCATATACCTTGGCCATCGGCACGCGCGGCCTGCCAGCCAGCGCCATGGCGTGGTTTACTGCCTCCCCCAAATCGCCATGCGTATCCAGCAAAGTGCCATCAAGATCGAAGCCGACAATGTCGAAGGGAAAATCCGCCATCGCCCGCCTGATGGCTTCTGACGCTGGAATCAGCAAGCGATTGCTGGCAAAGGGTATCACATGAACAAAGCGGCACCTCCCCTGGCAATCATCGTCCTTGCAGCTGGCAAAGGCACGCGGATGAAAAGCGACCTGCACAAGGTGCTTCATCCCATTGCCGGTCGGCCGATGATCGAACATCTTCTCGGCAGCGCCGCGCAATTGAAGCCCGCACGGCAAGTGGTTGTCGCTGGCCACGGGCGCGAACAGCTGAAAAATGCGCTCGGGCAAAGCGCCGATATAGCGCTGCAGGAACCGCAGCTGGGCACTGGCCATGCGGTGCAACAGGCGCAGCCCGCCTTGTCCGGCTTTTGCGGTGACGTCCTCATCCTCTACGGCGATGTGCCGTTCGTATCGGCGAGCACGATGCAAGCGATGGTTGAGCGGCTGCACAGCGATGATGCGCCCGCCTTGGTGGTTCTGGGCTTTGAGCCGGACGATCCGCTCCAGTATGGCCGCGTCATCGCCGCAGATGGCCAGATTTCAAAAATGGTTGAGCACAAGGATGCCAGCGAGGAAGAGCGTGGATGCACCCTTTGCAACTCCGGCCTGTTGGCGGCGCGTTCGGATGAACTCTTCGCGCTCCTGTCTCGCGTCGGAAACGATAATGCCGCGGGTGAGTATTACCTTCCCGAAGTGGTCAACATCGCGCTTGGCGATGGCCGAGGCTGCGCGGTCATCGTGTCGGACGATCCGGACGAAGTGGCCGGCATCAACAGCCGCGCAGAACTCGCTCAGGCGGAAACACGCTGGCAGCACACCCGCCGCGCGCAGGCAATGGCAGACGGCGCCACGCTGGTCGCGCCCGAAACGGTCTGGTTTTCATGGGATACGCAGATCGGACGCGACGTGTTCATCGAGCCCAATGTGTTCTTTGGTCCGGGCGTTTCTATCGCCGATAATGTAAAGATCCGCGCCTTTTGCCATGTCGAGGGTGCGCAGCTGGCAAACGGCGTCGAGGTCGGACCTTATGCCCGCCTGCGCCCCGGCACGCAGCTTCAGGAAAATGCCAAGATCGGCAATTTCGTGGAAATGAAAAAGGCCGTGCTTGGCCCCGGCGCCAAGGCCAGTCACTTGTCCTATCTGGGAGATGCGGTAATCGGCGCGGGCGCAAATATCGGCGCGGGCACCATCACCTGCAATTACGATGGCTATTTCAAATACAAGACCGAGATCGGCGATCGCGCGTTCATCGGATCGAACAGCTCGCTGATCGCCCCGGTCCGAATTGGCGCTGATGCCATCGTCGGCGCAGGCAGCGCGGTATCACGAGACGTTTCGGATGGTGAACTTCGCCTTGTCCGGGGCGAACAGCTGGTCAAACCCGGATGGGCTGACCGGTTCCACGATGCGATGAAAAAGAAGAAGAAGGCCAAAAAACAAAAATAGCGCCGCTGCCAAACGCATTACACCAAATCTCAAACTGTTCTGAGCTAAGACAGCGCGATTGGCGTTAACCACCGGAACCGGGGCAACAGGCAACATCTATGTGCGGAATTATCGGCATTGTCGGCAAAGAAGAAGTCGCGGACCGTCTCGTCGATGGCCTGCGCCGGATGGAATATCGCGGCTATGACAGTTCAGGCGTCTGCACTCTGGACGAGGGTCTGCTCATCCGTCGCCGCGCCGAGGGCAAGCTCGTCAACTTGCTTACCGAACTTGCCGCCAGCCCGGCCCGCGGCCACATCGGTATCGCCCACACCCGCTGGGCAACACATGGCGCGCCCACAACCTCCAATGCCCATCCCCATGCCACGGATGAAGTGGCGCTGGTCCACAACGGTATTATCGAGAATTTCCGTCAGCTACGCGAAGCGCTTGCCGATCGTGGCCGGACATTTGAAAGCGAAACCGACAGCGAAGTTGTCGTCCATCTGATTTCAGAGCAGATCGAGGCGGGAAAGTCTCCGCAAGAAGCGGTCATGGCGGTGCTGCCCCAATTACGCGGCGCCTTTGCGCTTGCCATTACCTTTCGCCAGCACCCTGAAATGCTGATCGGGGCTCGGCTCGGCTCTCCGCTGGTTGTGGGCTTCGGTGAGGGGGAAACCTATCTCGGTTCCGATGCTCTGGCCCTCGCCCCGCTGACCCAGCGTATCACTTATCTGGAAGAGGGCGACTGGGCCGTCATTACGCGTGATGGCGCGCAAATATTCGATGCCGAAGGGAATCAGGCAACCCGTGAGATCACCGCATCGGGTGCTTCGGCAGCTGCCATCGAAAAGGGCAATTACCGCCATTTCATGCAAAAGGAGATATTCGAGCAACCCACCGTGGTGGCACAAACGCTGCAAAGCTATGTTCGCCAGGCCGATCGCTCTATCGCCCTGCCGCAGATCGATTTTGACCTTTCGCAGATCAACCGCATCACCATCGTTGCCTGCGGAACGAGCTACTATGCCGGCATGGTGGCGAAATACTGGTTCGAACAGTTCGCCCGCGTCCCGGTAGACATCGATGTCGCCAGCGAGTTTCGATACCGCGAACCGGTGCTTGAGCCGGGCGGCATGGCCCTGTTCATCTCCCAATCTGGCGAAACCGCCGATACGCTTGCCGCCCTTCGCCACTGCAAACAGGCCGGCCAGACCATTGCCGTGGTGGTCAACGTTCCGACCAGTTCCATGGCGCGCGAGGCAGACTTGTTGCTGCCGACCCATGCGGGACCGGAAATCGGCGTGGCTTCGACCAAGGCCTTCACCTGCCAGCTTGCCGTTCTGGCCGCACTTGCAGCCCATCTTGCCGTCAAGCGCGGCCGAATGGACCGGGCTGAAGAAGCCAGCGTAGTCACGCATCTGCTGGAAGCGCCCGCCTGCCTCAATGCCGCGCTGGGTTATGACGATGAGATCGCAGCCATGGCGCATCTGATCGCGCCGGCACGCGATGTGCTTTATCTTGGACGCGGACAGGATTTTCCGCTGGCGCTGGAAGGTGCGCTTAAGCTGAAGGAAATAAGCTATATCCATGCCGAAGGGTATGCTTCGGGCGAAATGAAGCACGGACCTATCGCGCTGATCGACGAGGACGTGCCCGTCATCGTTCTGGCGCCATCCGGCCCTCTTTTTGAAAAGACCGTCAGCAACATGCAGGAAGTCAGTGCACGCGGCGGCAAGGTCGTCCTGATTTCGGACTCGGAAGGCATTGCCGAGGCCGGGGAAGACTGCATGGCCGTGATTGAAATGCCTAAAGTGCATCCGCTGATTGCGCCGCTGGTTTACGCCGTTCCAGTGCAATTGCTCGCCTATCATGTCGCCTGCGTGAAAGGCACAGATGTTGATCAACCGCGAAACCTGGCCAAGAGCGTAACCGTAGAATAGCCGAATTCTGCGAATTTGGGCTTATTATCGCGAAATTTCACTGCTTTACCTGCTGCTAACGAGTTTTGGGCTAAACGAGCTGGGTGAAACCGGACAGAACGCCACAGACTGCCTTGCCGTCAGAATTATCGATTCTGGCAGTACTCGGCCTGTCCGACCAGTCGGACGATAATTGCGCACGTGTCCGCGGACTGCAATACGCCAGTCTTGCACAGGGCACAGCGTCCCGAATTCTGATGCAGGCGCTGGCCGGACTTGCAACCTCGGTATTGCTTCTGGGCAGAGTTCCGCTCGTCGGAATCGTGGCATGGATTATTGCGCTTGCTGCATCGCTTCATTTTAGTGCCAAAATTGACCGTTCACTTGTCGATGCCGATCGGCGCCGCATGTCAACCAATGAGGTCCACGCGCAAACCATCAGCTCGATCGTCAACGCGCTGGTCTGGGTCGTCCCGATAGCCTGCGCTGGCATATTCACCGACAGCACGACCCAGCTAAAGCTATGGACGGTTTTGGCCATGCTATTGACTGCATCGGCCATCCTCATCCCGGCCGTGCCGATGGCCAGTATCCTGCTGACACTCATCATCGGCGGCGGCGCGATCACACAGTTCATCTTTATGAGCGCCTACGACATGGCGGTCGTTTCAACCGGGTTTGTCGCGACTATCCTGATCGGCACGGTTGAAGGTGCCCGCCGTTACCTGGCAACCAAAGTCGCTCAGGCAGGAATGGTTGAGAAGAGCGAGGTCGTATCGCTGCTCCTGCGCGAATTTGAAGAAGGCGAGGCTGACTGGCTTTGGCAGATCGATACTGCCAGACGCCTCCGCACCGTGTCGCCGCGCTTTGCTTTCGCTCTGGGGAAGAGCACCAGGGAGTTGGAAGGCACGCCGATTATCGAATCGATAGCTGGCCCGGCCTGGGAAACCGGCCAATTCCCCTCAAGCCTTCACGACCTGGCCGAAAGGCTCAAGCGCCGCGAAAGCTTTTCCAATTTACTGGTCCGCGTACAGATCAACAGCGAACCACGCTGGTGGGAGCTGTCAGGCACACCAAAGCTGGATGAGCACGGCAACTTCGACGGATTTCGCGGTGTCGGTTCAGATGTGACCGAGGCTCGGGAAAGCTCCGACAAAATCGCGTATATGGCCCGGTACGATACGCTGACCAGCCTTCCCAACCGCATGATGCTAAACGAAGCGCTGGGCAATGCGCTGACCTATTCCGATCAATGGCGCACGCGCTGCGCCTTTTTGATGATTGACCTCGACCGCTTCAAGGCCGTCAACGATACGCTTGGCCACCTGGTTGGCGACCAGCTTCTTGCGCGTGTGTCCGACCGCCTGAAGGAACAAATGACCGAGAACGAACTATGCGGGCGCCTCGGGGGTGACGAATTTGCCATCGTGGTGCGCGATGCATCCAACATGGAACACGTAAACGGTGTTGCGCAGCGCGTGATCGAACGACTCTCTCAACCCTATGAGATCGATCACCACACCCTCTATGTCGGTGCAAGCATCGGATCAGCAGTTGGCCCGCGTGACGGTGCCACGGTCGAGACGCTGATGCGCAATGCTGACCTTGCGCTCTACCGTGCCAAGGACAAAGGCGGCGGCGAGCACTTCACTTACGAGCCTTCGCTCCACGCCCATGCAGAAGAACGCCGGAAACTGGAATTCTCGCTTCGCCGCGCGATCGAGCTCAACGAATTCGAACTGCATTATCAACCGGTGGTCAACACGGATTCCGAAACCGTGGTCAGTTTCGAGGCGCTGCTGCGCTGGCAAAGCAAGGACCATGGGTTGGTCAGCCCGGGCAAGTTTATCCCGCTGGCAGAAGATACCCGCCTGATCATCCCTATTGGTGAATGGGTTCTGCGCGATGCCTGCCGCGAAGCCATGCATTGGCCCGATCATATCCGCGTCGCCGTCAATGTCTCGGGCGAGCAGCTCCTCGATCCGAATTTTGCCGCCAGCGTGGTCGGCGCGCTCTCCTCAAGTGGACTACAAGCAAGCCGGCTCGAACTGGAAGTGACCGAGAGCATTTTCCTGCGCGATGCCAACCAGGCGCGCGCCGCTCTGGAACAAGTGATGGCGCTAGGTTGCAGTATTGCTCTCGACGACTTCGGAACGGGCTATTCTTCGCTGGGGTATTTGCGCAAGCTGCGCTTTTCCACCATCAAGATTGACCGGTCATTCGTGCAAGGCGCGGCCACCGGAAACGCTGAAAGTCTTGCGATTATCCGCGCTGTGGTTGCGATGGCCGACAGTCTCGAAATGTCGACAACGGCAGAAGGTGTGGAAACCGAGAGGGAACTCTCGGTCGTCCGCCAGCTGGGCTGCAAGAAGATCCAGGGTTACTATTTCGGCCGTCCGATGATTTCGGACGAGGCGCGCAAGCTGTTCCGCAGGGCCGCTGCTCAGCAGGATAATACCGCCGCCTGATCAGGCCGACGCCAGGCTCGATAACGCACTTTCGAAAAGTATCCGTCCGCCCTGCCCGCCGTGCGCGGCTTCGACTGCGCGTTCGGGGTGCGGCATCATGCCCAGCACATTGCCCTTTTCATTCAGCACGCCAGCAATGTTCCGGGCCGACCCGTTGATCGCATCGAGATAGCGAAAGGCCACCTGCCCCTCGCCTTCCAAACGGTCCAGGACCGCATCGTCGGCGAAGAAATTGCCATCGTGATGCGCAACAGGGATCACGATGTCTTCACCGCCCCGGTATCCGGACGTGAAGAGCGAGCTTCCATTCTCAACCGAAAGATGGGCATCGCGGCACACGAAGCGGATCCCGGCATTGCGCATCAAGGCGCCCGGCAGAAGCCCGGTCTCGGTCAAGACCTGAAAGCCATTGCAGACACCCAGCACCGGAACGCCCCGCTGTGCGGCATCCGCGACCGCACGCATGATCGGCGATCGTCCGGCCATTGCACCGGAGCGCAAGTAATCACCGTAGGAAAACCCGCCGGGAAGGGCGATGAAATCAAGGTCCGCCGGCAACTGCGCATCACCATGCCAGACCCTGAGCGGAGTCTGGCCGGAAACCATTTTCAGGGCTTCGGCCATGTCCCGATCACAATT
>JAHRVR010000019.1 GCA_019090585.1 Sphingomonadaceae bacterium | reverse complement strand
TCAAAACTGCCATCATCAAGAAGGATATCGAGCCGTTCGCGTGCCGTGAGTTTCCCTTTGGCATGTTGGGCATCGATACGGCGCTGTCCGCCGCCCAGCTTTGCGGCGGTGCGGCGCTTTTCCATCTCGGCAATATTGGCTGACATCCGCAGGAGTCCTCACACTTGTAACGAAACTATGCTGCCGTCTAAGGCAGGTTGAGCGCACAAGGTCAATAGGCACGAAACTGCGATAATTCACCACGCCTTGTGCAATTGCGGCATAACTATATCGCAATTGCACAATTTTTCATGGCTTACTGCAAGTCTGCGCCAGACGTCCAAAGACGGGCAATTTCCTGAACAGCCTTTGCGAAAGCGGTAAAGCGGCGTGACGGACATGACTGACGGCCAGATGCAATCTTCATCATTGCGGGCACCAGCAATGCCCCCAGACCGACAGCCCATTTGCTTCTTACTCTGCGGTAAAAGGCATAGGCTCAGCTTGCTTGCTGAACAACGTCGCCGGGCTTCCTCAACGCATCAGAACCAGCTCTTCGGCCATAGTCGGGTGGACCGCGACGGTCGCGTCGAAATCCGCCTTGGTCAGCCCTGCCTTTACGGCGATAGCTGCGGCTTGCATGATCTCAGGGGCTTCCGGCGCGATCATGTGCAACCCTACGATCCGGCCACTGTCTGCATCGCAGATCATTTTGTAGAGGCCGCGCTCGTGCCGCCCGGAAACCACATGTTCATGGGGCGAAAATCGCTTTCATAAACCTTGATCGAGCCGAGCTTGTTGCGCGCTTCCCCTTCGGTCATACCAACACCTGCCAATGGCGGATGACTGAAAACAGCGGACGCGATGCAATCGTAATCGACCGTCGTCGGCTTTCCACCAAACACCGTATCGGCAACGGCCTGGCCCTCGCGGATTGCGACTGGCGTCAACTGCACACGGCCAGTCACATCGCCCACCGCATAGATGTGATCGACATTTGTCTTTGAATACTCATCGACGCAGATCGCGCCCTTCTCATCTATCGCAACGCCCGCCGCATCAAGGCCCAGCCCCTCGCTATTGGGCACCCGGCCAGTCGCAAACATGACCAGATCAACATCCATCGGATCATGCCCGGTCGTTTCAACCGTGAATGATCCGTCCGCATTCTTCGCAATCCTCTGGAACTGCGCATTGAAGCGGAACTGAATGCCCTTGGTGATGGAAATCTGCAGCAACCGGTCGCGCAGCGCCTGATCATAGCCGCGCAGCAGTTGGTCCGAGCGGTTGATAACTGTCACCTTTGAGCCAAACTGGTGGAATATCCCGGCAAACTCATTGGCTATGTAGCCAGCCCCGGCGATCGCCACGCGCTTGGGCAATGCATCAAGATGGAATGCCTCGTTCGAAGTGATGCCGTGCTCGCTGCCGGGGAATTCAGGAAGATGCGGCCGCGCGCCAGTGGCGATGAGGATATGCCTGGCGGTGACGGTTCTGCCGCTCCCCAGCGTGATCTCATGCGGACCGGTGAGCGTTGCGCGCTCATGGATAATCTCTGCACCGTGGTTTTCCAGCGTCTCGGTATAGATCCCGTTCAGCCGGTCCACGTCCTTCAGCACGGTATCGCGCAGGGAAATCCAGTCGAAACGCGCCTGCGGAATATCCCAGCCAAACTGTTTGGCATCCTCCAGATCTTCCGCGAAATGCGCCCCGTAGACCAGCATCTTCTTGGGCACACAGCCGCGAATGACACACGTGCCGCCGACCCGGTATTCCTCCGCTACCGCGACTTTGGCGCCATAGGCCGCAGCCACGCGCGATGCCCGGACACCGCCGGAACCGGCTCCGATGGTAAAGAGGTCATAGTCGAAATCTGGCATGTCGAACTCCTGTCTGGACCAGCGATATGGGGCCCGCGCGCCCGCTTGGCCAATCGGAATTCGTCGCAAGTGTAATAGAAGTTACCGCGAAGAGGCGCATTTCAGGCTCAGACCGCAAGGCCGACCAATTTGAGCAGCGCCTCGGTACTGGCATCGAAGTGAGCGGTTCCCTCATCGATCTGCACGGCGATTTCCTTGCCCAATTCAACGCCAAACTGATCGAATGGATTGATCCCCATCAGCACTGCGTTTGAAAAAGTGCGATGTTCATGGAAGGCGATAAGCGCGCCGAAACTGGCCGGAGTCAGCTCGTCGAGCAGGATGGTCGCGCAAGGCCGGTCGCCGGGATAGCTGCGCGCCGGATCGTCGCTCTGCCTGCCCGCCATCAGCGCCGCGCCTTGTGCGAAGCAATTGGACAGCAAAATGCGGTGATGCTCATCGTCCAGATTATGCCCCGGCACGATGGACGCGACAAAATCAACCGGCACGAGATTTGTGCCCTGGTGGAGGAGCTGAAAGACCGCGTGCTGCGCATCGGTGCCCACCCCGCCCCATGTTATCGGCGCAGTCGGATCGCCAACCGGCGCTCCGCCCACAGTTACAGACTTACCATTCGATTCCATCTCAAGCTGTTGGAGATAGGCAGGCAGCAAGGCCAGCCGCTCATCATAAGCGAAGACCGCACGGGTCTGGCAGCCTCGCAGCCGCGTATAATACTGATCGGCAAAGGCGGCGCGCAAAGGCACGTTGGCGGCGCCATCGGCCTCTGCGAAATGCCGGTCCATGATAGCCGCGCCGTCCAGCAGTTCGGCAAAATCCGGCCAGCCAAGCGCAAGAGCAACGGGGAAACCCATCGACGACCACAACGAGTAGCGCCCGCCAACACTCTCAGGAAAAGGCAAAATCCGCGTTTCATCCACGCCCCATTCGAGCGCTTTGTCCGGCGATGCCGTGAGTGCAACGACCCGGCCAAAAGAGTCGGCCACCCCGTTCGCTTCCAGCCAATCCAGCGCGCTTTGCACATTGGTCATGGTTTCAATGGTGCTGAAAGTCTTGGAAGCGACCGCCAGTATCGTCGTGCGCGGATCACAGGCAGCGAAGGCTTCTTCCAGCGCGCAGCCATCAATATTGGAAACGACGTGGACATCAACCATCGCCCCGTCCCGTGCCAGCGCATCGATCGCAAGCGCCGGGCCCAGCGCCGAACCGCCGATACCGATATGGATCAGGTGCCTTACTTCGCCCAGCACACCCTTGTGAATCGCATCGACGAGCGCGGCCATACGCCTGTGCAAAGCCCGCGCCAGATCAACGCTGTCAGGATTGCCCACACTGCGCTGCGCCGTGTGCTCCGCAGCGCGGCCCTCGCTCGGGTTGATAATCTCGCCAGTGAGTAACTTTTCGCGGGCTTCGGAGAAACCAGCCAATTCGGCCAGCTTCTCAAAAGCCAGCAAATGCGCCGCATCCAGATGGGTTTTGGACCAGTCGAACAGGATGCCGCTTTCTGCCAGATCGACGCGGCTCGCGAACCGATCGAACCGCTTCGGATCATCGGCGAACAGTTCCGCCAGGCCGGGCTTGTCCAGTCCGCGCAAAACTTCCCAAGCCGCTCCGGCCGAATCTGTCATCACCACCCTTTCATGCCAGTACGCAAGTGTCTGACCCGAAATTGCCTCTCTTCCGGGTAATATCGGGTTTGCTGTGCCGGCCGGCACCGAATTACGAATCAGACTCTAAACCATGAACGCGGCCTAACATGTTGCACATGCGAAGACCAAGTCGCTCTAACGATCGGAAGCAACCGGTTCGCCGCCAATAGCCTTGACGTAAGGCCGCCCGCCTAACATGGACGGAACGATGACCGAAACCGTCCAAGCCGAGGCTGAGCAACTCTCCGAAAGGCCCGAAAAGGAGCAGGAAAATTTCTTCCTGTTCCTGCTCAAGCTGGCGGTTATCGTTCTCGTTTTCCGCAGCTTCTTCTTTTCGCCTTTCAATATTCCCAGCGAATCGATGCTGCCACGTCTGCTGAACGGCGACTATCTGCTGGCGGCGAAATGGCCGTTTGGCTACTCGCGTTATTCCCTGCCGCTCAGCGTTCCACTTATCCCGGGCCGCGTCTTCGCAAGCGAGCCGGAGGCCGGAGATGTCGTGATCTTCAAAGCGCCACCCGGAAACGACATCGATTACATCAAACGGGTCATCGGCTTGCCGGGCGATCAGGTGCAGATGCGCGGCGGCCAGCTCTTTATCAATGGCAAGGCAATTGCGAAGAAACGGATCGAGGACTTCATCATACCGATCACCGCCAACACGCGCTGTTATTTCCCGAAGTACGAGGCCCGGAACCCCGCCGGGGCGATGGAATGCCACTACCCTCAGTATCGCGAAACTCTGCCGAACGGGCGCAGCTATAACGTGCTCGATATCGCCGAGACCCCGCAGGACGATACGCAAGTCAGTGTCGTGCCCGAAGGGATGATGTTCCTGATGGGCGACAATCGCGACAATTCGCTCGACAGCCGCTTCCACGCCATACCGGGGCAAGGCATCGGCATCGTTCCGCAGGCCAACCTTGTCGGCAAGGCGAGCGTGATGATGTTCTCAACCAACGGCGGCGCAGAATGGATCAAGCCCTGGACATGGTTCACCGCCGCGCGCTGGAGCAGGATCGGGGGGACTTTCTGACATGGCCCTGCCCGACAGCGCCAAGACTTTCATCGCCCGGTATGCCGGATGCGAGCCGAGTGACGAAGCACTCTGGCTCGAAGCGATAACGCATGGCAGCACCGGCGAGCCGCGCGACTATGAAAGACTCGAATTTCTGGGTGACCGAGTGCTGGGACTCGCGGTTGCCGAATGGCTTTTCAGGGCTAGCAGCGAGGCTGAAGGCAAGCTGTCACAAAGGCTTAACGCATTGGTTAGCCGCGCCACATGCGCCCGTGTTGCGCGTTTCATTGAGCTTGGGCCGCACATGATCCTGGGCAAGCAAGCGCGTGAGGACGGCGGGCAGGATAGCGACAATATTCTGGGCGATGTCATGGAGGCGCTCATCGGTGCCTGTTTCATCGAACATGGCTTCGAACAGGCCCGCCTGATGGTGCAGAAATTGTGGGCCGGTGAAGTTGAAGGCAAGGCGGGCAAGCTCAAACACCCCAAATCGGCGCTACAGGAATGGACCGTGGGCAACGGCCGCAAGATACCCGAATATTCGTTGGTCGACCGCTCTGGTCCCGACCATGCCCTGCATTTCACCGTCAAGGTCTCGGTCAAGGGCGTAGGTGAGGCGCAGGCTTCATCGACCAGCATACAAGATGCTGAAACGCAGGCCGCCGAAGAATTCCTGAGGAACTACGCATGACCACAAACTGCGGGCTGGTTGCTGTAATTGGCGCACCCAACGCGGGCAAATCCACGCTGGTCAATGCGCTGGTCGGGCAAAAAGTGGCGATCACCTCGGCAAAAGCGCAAACCACACGCGCGCGCCTGCTTGGGATCGCATTGCAGGGCGATACGCAGATTATCCTGGCCGATACGCCGGGCATTTTCGCACCAAAACGCCGGCTCGACCGGGCAATGGTGGCCGCCGCATGGGAAGGCACGCAGGAAGCCGACACGATCCTGCTGATCGTCGATCCGATCAAACAGCGGCGCCATGAACTGAACCCGCTGCTCGAATCCCTCAAGGACAGGCCCGAGCACAAGATTCTGGTCCTCAACAAAGTCGATGCCTCGGCCAAGGAACCGCTGCTGGAACTGGCACAGGATCTTACGGCTATTGTCGATTTTGCCGAAACCTACTTCATCTCGGCTCTGACCGGAGACGGTATCCCGGAACTGAAAGACCATCTGGCCAGTTTGATGCCCGAGGGGCCATGGCACTATCCCGACGATCAGGTTTCAGATGCCAGCGAGCGATTGCTGGCCTGTGAGATCACGCGCGAGCAACTCTATCGCCAACTGCACGAGGAGCTGCCTTATGACAGCGCAGTGCGGGCCGAAAGCTACACGCAGCGCAAGGACGGCTCGGTCGAGATTAGACAGCAGATCGTGGTCGCGCGCTCCAGCCAGAAGGGCATCGTGCTGGGCAAGGGTGGATCGCGAATCAAGGCAATTGGCGAGGCTGCAAGACTGGAACTGGCCGAATTGCTGGGCCAGAAAGTCCATCTGTTCCTTCATGTAAAAGTCGAGGAAGGATGGGACGAAGCCGCGCGCGACATTTACGAGGAAATAGGACTGGAATGGCAACGCTGACATTCTCGGCCGGGCGACTACTGGCGGGGCAAACTAAAGACGGTGAAAGGCCAGCTGGCCGCAATCGCGGCGCTTGAAGCCAGCCCTCTGCTTGCACCGTGCGTCACCGCGCCGGGCACGCCGCCCTCGCCCGCATTCTGGCCCGGCGTCTCGGCAGCCCGACGTCTCGGCCGCTGATCAGGTTTCTGCCGGGCTCTCCGATTTCTTGTTCTTCGCCGGGGCTTTCTTTTTCGCTGTGGATTTCTTCTTCGCAGGCGCTTTACGCTTCTTCTTGGCAGGGCCTTTCGCGACGCGATCGTCGATCAGCTTGATGGCCTGCTCCTCGGTCACATCCTCAGGATTCATGTCGCGCGGGATGGTCGCATTGGTTGTCCCGTCCGTGACATAAGGACCATAACGACCGGGCAGAACCTTCATTTCTGCCTCGCTTGTGGGGTGCTTTCCGAACGTCTTGATCGGCTCGGCCTTGGCGCGCCCACCCGGACCTCGCTGCGCCGCCTCGGCCAATAACGTAACCGCCGCATTCATTCCGGTCTCAAAAACTTCAATGGTCGAACGTAGCTTTGCATATTTACCATCATGCAATAGAAATGGACCGTAACGCCCTATGTTTGCTACAATTTCATTTCCCGTCTCGGGATGGGAACCAACCGCACGCGGGAGGTTCAGCAACCTGATCGCCCAATCAAGATCGGGATCCTCGACATCCTTGGGGACAGAAGCGCGTTTGGCTTCCTTGCCTTCACCCATCTGGAAATAGGGGCCGAAACGACCAGACTTGCGAGTAATCGCTTCGCCAGTTTCGGGATGGACGCCCAGCTCTTCATCTTCGGCTGCATCGCCAGCCCCACCGGGCTGGGCAAATTTGCGCGTGAACTTGCATTCGGGATAGTTCGAGCAGGCGATAAACGCACCGTAGCGCCCTCCGCGCAAGGCCAACCGGCCATTGTCGCATTTGGGGCAGGTGCGCGGGTCCGTACCGTCGTCCTTTGGCGGAAAGAGATAGTCGGAAAGGAACGCGTCGAGCTCTTCGGACACTTCGGAAGGCTTACGTTCCATCACCTCGTCGGTCTTTGGCTTGAAATCCCGCCAGAACGCTTCGAGCAACCGCTTCCACACTGCGCGCCCGGCCGAAACATCGTCCAGTTCGTCTTCCATCTCGGCGGTGAAATCAAAACCAACATATCTGGGGAAAAAGCGTTCCAGAAATGCTGTCAGAAGACGCCCTGATTCCTCTACAAAGAAACGATTTTTCTCTGTTCGGACGTAATTGCGATCTTTTATTACCTGCAGCGTCGCTGCGTAAGTCGAAGGTCGCCCGATACCAAGCTCTTCAAGCCGCTTGACCAGACTTGCTTCGGAATAGCGGGGCGGAGGTTGCGTGAAGTGCTGGGAGGCGTCCACACCCGTCTTTGCCGGTGCATCTCCCTTGGAAATCATCGGCAGCAAACCGTCATCATCGTCATCGCGGCGATTATCCTGCCCTTCCTCATAGACCGCGAGGAAGCCAGGAAACTTCACCACTTGTCCGGTTGCGCGCAGCTCGTTGCGCCCGGTCGCGTCGCGCAAAGTGATGGTAGTGCGCTCAAGACTGGCAGAGGCCATCTGGCTAGCCATCGCTCGCTTGAAAATAAGGTCATAGAGCTTGGCCTCATCGCCCGAACCGTAGCGATCCGCTGTAAAATTGGTTGGCCGAATCGCCTCATGCGCTTCCTGCGCGTTCTTTGCCTTGGTGGAATAGTGGCGCGGCTTGTCCGGCACGTAATGGCCATCGTAGCGATCACTGATCGCCTTTCGCGCATCGGAGATCGCCGATCCATCCATCTGCACGCCATCGGTCCGCATGTA
>JAHRVR010000018.1 GCA_019090585.1 Sphingomonadaceae bacterium | reverse complement strand
GCGGACAGGCAATATCTGGTCTGACCAGCGGGGAGACTTAACGACCGAGAAACCCGAAACCCCGGCAAGAGCCGGTATTCCGGACACGATGACATAGCGGGCGTTTACGTGGATACTTCTGCTTCTCTTCTAAGGCTGCTAACATGCGACTATGGGCAAGTTCTCACCTCTGGCCGACTATTGCTGCAAGCAGTCCTTTCGCGAGTTTGAGCTGCCGTTTCATAAGATTGAATCGATCATTGGGAGCAAGCTTCCTGCAAGCGCTCAGCGGCCACAGTATTGGGCGAATGTAGTCGATGGCACTGGGCCAGTTCGCAGCGCAATGAAGGACACCCCTTACGAGACATTCTTGGTTGCTGGTTCAAAGCGTGTTCGTTTTGAAAGAAAAGTCTAACGCTGGCCTCTCACAACACATGGCTAAGAGCTAACAAACCGGCGACAAGTAGGCAGAAGCCAAGTATTGCTCCGAGTAGAATCCCCATCACCATACCACATCCAAGTTTTTAGCATATGTCAGCTATCCACACGCAACGAGCAAGGCACTTGAGAATTCTCAAGATCTCTGGACATTCCAAGCTGGGCAATGGTGACTAATGAGCAGGGATTCGGCTGAGCAGATCTCGTCGTCGGAGTTCAGAGGACAGAACCAAAAGCTTATAGCTTTTCCGGCCTCGGTAATTTTCGCATTGAGGTGGCAATTCGTTGATTGTCCATCGATGTAACAATTCTTCGGGTGGATCTTACCATAGCCCTGATTGATCCGCTTCTTCATAGTATCCCTGCATCGACCGATGTATCGCAGCCGGCCCCCCACATAGTAGGCATATAGGCCTTTCCCTATGAGAACTTCTGGGTCTTCGATTGAGAACGTCGAGTATCTCTTGTCACCGTGCTTGTTGAGGAAGCGTTTGTAAAACGGGTTCCCCTCATGTTTCAGGGTCAGGAGAAACTCACCGAGTGGGATATCCATGAATGCTGAATATTTTTCGGCTTCGTGAGCAAGCTTAGCGTAGCGGTGATGCATCAACGTATCGCCAACCGACTTGTTGTTCTTCAGCGCAAAGACGTCTTTTTGCTGTGCACTTTGGAAGTGCAGCTCAACGTGCCTGAACACGAACTTGGCACCGTCGCTTGTCGCCAATTTCCGAAGCTGAGCTGATGTGGTCACGTGCCAATGCTACCAGTCCTTATATTGGCGGCACAATCCTCGCCTCTGGAAAGTTCCACTTCCCACCCCTAACCCGTCATTCCGGCAGTCGTTCACACGGCTTGAATCTGGACGTTCCATCAGACTCGCCACCTCATGACGAGCATCCGGCAGCGACGCACTGCGCCTGCCGGTTCAGACAATCGCAGCGATAATCCGCGCCATGGCAATGGGGCGTTTACTCAGGCGCCCCGCCGCCTCACATACCGTCGAGGCCCTTGCTGACCAGAATATTTACCGAAACGCGGCGGTTCTGTGCCTTGCCTGCTTCAGTGTCATTGTTCGCCAGCGGATCAGCTTCGGCCATCCCGGTGGGGGTAAGCATGCGCCAGGGTTTCCAGCCGCAGGCCTGCTGAAGATAATTGACGACGCCGCCGGCCCGTCTTTCGCTCAGCACCTGATTGTATTCCTGGCTTCCGACCGAATCGGTATAACCGACAACAAGCAGCAAGGCGTTGTCCATCGCGTCGGCCTGCCTGGCCGCAGAGCAAAGTTGTTCTTTGGCCTCATAGGACAATTTCCACTTGCCGGTATCGAAGTACACGTTCGACGTGTCTTTGATGTTGTACTTGTCAATATCGCCCATGCGGCCGCGCAGAGCCTCTGTTGCCGCGGTTTGTTCGGCAAAGCCCTGGGCCGTGCCCCGGCGAATCATTGTCGCGGTCTTGAGGTCTCTGCCCTTGAGTTCAACCTGGCTCGCTATCAGGCCATTGGCCCATTGCACCGTCTTGACGCTAACCGGCAGGCCATTGAGAAGCGAATCCGCAGCAAGATCTTTGCGATTGAAGCCGAGAAAGCCCCCGCTGCGCCTGATCTTGGTTCCATCGCTGAGCACGATCACAGTGCTGCCCCCGTTGGCGCTCGTGACTTTTATCTTGTCGTTGCTGCGCGCGGAAATGAAGCCTTCGATCTCAGGCCCTGCGTTCAAACCCGATAAGTCAGCCGGCGGAGAAGCATATACAGTCGTTTGGACTTCATCATCGAGCGGGGCCGGTTGCTGCGCAGACAAACTGCCGGACGCCGACACCGCCAGTATGGCAAGCAGGGACACAGCTCCTGACCGGTTGGAAATGAAACTCATATCGATACTCCTTCAATCTACGCCAGCCGGGCCCGCGTGTTCAGACCACGCCATCTGGCACAAGGGCGCATCCGGCAACACCGTTGCCGGTCATTCGAGCGCATCTTGCGACGAACCGATGCATAGTGCCTATGCAATCCCGGCGATAAACCGCGCCATGGCAATATCACGCTCGCTCAGCCCGCCTGCATCGTGGGTGGTCAGCGTCATTTCCACGCGGTTGTAGACGTTGAACCATTCGGGATGATGGTCCGCCTTGTCGGCATAGATCGCAACGCGGGTCATGAAACCAAAAGCCTCGTTAAAATCGGCAAATGTGAAAGTTCGGGACATGGCGAGCCCATCCTCTCGCAGCGTCCAGCCGGGCAATTCCTTCAACGCGGCAGTGCGCGCTTCTTCAGTCAATTGAGCAATCGCCATTTCGGTCTCCTTGGCAGGTGCGCTTCTTTCCCTTAACGCATCGCATCATGCAAGAGTGCCATATCGCGGTTGATGACCTGGCATGCCGCCGCGGCGACCAGCTTCTGTTCAGCGATCTGTCGCTTGTCCTTTCGCCGGGCGAGGCATTGCATGTCTCAGGACCGAACGGAATCGGCAAGAGCAGCCTGATCCGCATCCTTGGCGGTTTGCTGCGCCCCGTTGCAGGCACGGTGAAGCGCAAGGGCGCGGCAGGCCTTCTGGATGAGCACCCCGCCCTGGACCCGGCCATCCCGCTGGGCAGCGCGCTTGCCTTCTGGCAGCGCATCGATGGCGGCTGTGATAATGCGCTGGCGCGCCTTGGCCTTTCGGGATTGCTGGACGTGCCGGTTGGCTATCTTTCGACCGGGCAGAAAAAACGCGCGGCGCTGGCCCGGCTGTTTGGCCAGAACGCGCCGATCTGGCTGCTCGACGAGCCGCTCAACGGGTTGGACAGCGATGCAGTGGCCCTCACCGAATCACTGACGGCCGAGCATTGCCGCGCTGGCGGTATCTGCATCATCGCCTCCCACCAGCCTTTCACCATGGCTGGCCTGAGGCACCTCGAACTGGCGGGATTCGCGCCATGACCCGCCAGCTCTGGGCCCTGATGCGGCGCGATCTTGCACGTCTGATGATCGGCGGCCAGCGTGGCGGCTCTGTCCTTCCCATCCTGTTCTTCCTTGCCGTCGCCATGCTTTTCCCCTTCGCGGTCGGGCCAGATGCACTGCTGCTTGCACGCACAGGCGGCGGCGTGATCTGGGTGGCCGCGTTACTTGCAGCGATCCTTCCGCTCGACCGGCTGATCGCACCGGACATCGAGATGGGATTTTTCGACCAGTGGGCTTTGCGCGGCATATCGGAGGAATGGGTCATTGCGGTTCGGTTTCTGGCGCATTGGCTTAGCTTCGGGCCGCCACTGATGCTTGCGGCCCTGCCCGCCGCTGCACTGCTGGGCCTGGAGAGCGAAACTTTGCGCCTTGTCGAGCTTGGCCTGCTGGCAGGGACACCGGGCCTTGCCGCACTGGGCGTGATTATCGCCGCGATCACGGCGGGGTTGAAAGGCGGAGCGGCACTGTCCGGTCTGCTGGTGATACCGCTGGCGGTTCCGCTGCTGATCTTCGGCGCGGGTAGCCTCTCAACCGGCGGAGACAGCGGAATTGCCCTGACCGCGGCCTGCAGCCTCGTGCTTATCGCCATTGCGCCATTTGCGGGCGGCGCTGCCGTGCGGGCAACGCGCGACGGATAAACTCAAATAAAATAGAGCGTTCGCCGCGAATGTCACACTATAGGCGGTCAGACAAAGAGCAGTGCCGACTGCCAAAGAGGATGGGGATTTGGATGTCAGAACAGCATGGCGGCGCCAGCGAATGGAAGCGATATTGGTATCTGCCCGCCGTTGCCTGCCTTGGTTATTCCACATCAAGCATGCATTCCTATGGCCTCGGCGCGTTCATTGCACCGCTTGAGGCAGACTTCGGCTGGTCCCGGACGCAAACGTCCCTTGGCGTGACCATAGCAGGGCTGACAGGCGGGGTGCTGAGCGTGCCGGTCGGGCTGCTGGTGGACCGGTTTGGCCCGCGCCGGATGGGCGTTCTGGGCGTGACCTTGATGATCCTCGCCTTCGGGCTGCTCGGAACCGCCACGGGAACCATGACGAACTGGATAATGCTCTGGACGTTCCTGGCTTTCGCCAACCTCCTGACTGGCGCCACAATCTGGACAAAGGCCGTGGCGAGCCGGTTCGAACGCTCACGCGGTCTTGCCTTTGCCATCACCCTTGCGGGCGCACCGCTGACAGCTACGCTCGTTCCGCTGCTGGCAACGACCCTGATCCTGGCATATGGCTGGCGCGCGGGTTTCATCGGCACGGCTATCGCATGGGCCGTGGTCGTAGTTCCCATGGTGTTCCTGTTCTTCCGGGGCGCTCATGAGGAGCACCTTGCATCCGGCACATCGATACAGCTTTCCGAAATGCCCGGCGCATCGGTGCCCGAAGCACTCAGGACCGTCTCCTTCTATCTCATGCTGTTCATCAGTATCTTCTTCGCTTTCACCATTATCGGCACCGCTGTGCATTTCGTGCCGATCCTGACCGATAGCGGCGCCGATCCGCTTACGGCGGCAGGCATCGTTTCACTGGTCGGCATCTTTTCGGTGATCGGCCGTGTTGGCACCGGCTTCCTGCTAGACCGGATTCCCGTTCACCTGCTTGGCCCGGTTATCTGCTTCTTGCCGGTTATCTCCGCCAGCCTCCTGCTGACCGATGGGGCAAACCCTGTAAGCCAGATGGTGAGCGCAGCCTTGCTAGGCCTGACGGTAGGCGGCGAAATCGATGTAATCGCCTATCTGACCAGCAGGCAATTCGGGCTCAAGAACTACGGCGTCATTTTCGGTTTCATGGTCGCTGCGTTGAATATCGGCACTGCCACCGGGCCGATCGTCGCGGGCCTGAGTTATGACATCAACGGCAATTATTCCGTGTTCCTTGTCATCACGATGGGGACGATGGCAGCCAGCAGCGTGGCATTGGCGAGCATAAGGAAGCCGCCAGCGCGATCTCTCGACTAAAGCACCGGCCACGCACGACGGGGGGCCGGTGCGCCTGTCTATTCAGCAGCTTGTGCCCGCGGGACCCACCAAGACATGTCCAGCCCGAACAACCGGGCGGCATTTTCACCAAGGATCTTGCGCTTGGAGGACATGCTCAGCCCTTCCATGGACTTGAGGCCATCGACCACGCCGTCAAACGGGTGGTCGGGGTGCGGGTAGTCGGTGGAAAAGCAAAGGTTATCATCACCGATCGCCGCAACGGTAAAGGGCAGCAGGCGCTCGTCGCCCTCCGCACCCACAAAGACCTGACGCTTGAAATATTCCGATGGTTTCAACGGCAGCTTCAGGCTCGCGTGGCCCCAGTGATGGGCATGATCGTCCATCCGGTCGATCCAGTACGGCGCCCAGCCGACGCCGCACTCGACAATCATCGCCCGCAGGTTCTCATGACGTTCCAGCACCCCGCCCATGATCAGGCTCAGCAGACCCATCTGCTGTTCGAAGGGATGGGAGATCATGTGGCGGAACAGGAAGTTGTCGTAACGGTCCATCCCCACTTGCGGCAGGTCCTGAGTCGTGCCCTCGTGCAGGACCACGGGAACATTCGCCGCCGCCAGCATTTCCCAAAGTGGTTCAAATGCCGGATTATCCAGCGTGCGCCCGGCTATCGGGTTGGGCCGCATGAAAACACCCTTGAGGCCCAGATCGATGCTCCGCTTCGCTTCGGCGATCGCTTCGACGACATCCATCTGCGGAATGACCGCCGGTGCGATCAGGCGGCGCGGGTCGTGCGCGCAGAACTGCGCCGCCCAGTCATTGTAGGCGCGGCACAAAGCAACACAGGCGTCCTTGTCTTCAAGGCCGAAGAAATAGAGCCCGGCCGTCGGGTAGATGATCATCGTGTCGATACCGGCTCGGTCCATATCGGCCAGCCGTGCTTTGGGATCGAAAGCACCGGGCAACTTTTCCATCGGCGGCTTGGGCGGCAGTGGGATGTGCGGAAGCAGTTTTCCGCCCACCATGCGGCGCGAGCGTCCCTGGTTGTCCGTCACCCGTTTCGGCACGAATCCGGCATATTTCTGGTCAAGATAACGCGCGCTCCACGTCTCCGCAGGTTCGACAAAATGTGCATCAGCATCGATTATCGGTCCGTAACCTTCGGGCATCCCTAACCTCTCTATGTGTCTTGCCCGCCTACGCGTAAGGCGGCTTGTGCAGTTCCTTGGGGCTGAGCGTGAATATCTCGCAGCCGTCTTCGGTAATGCCGATTGAATGTTCGAACTGAGCCGAAAGCGATTTGTCGCGCGTCACCGCGGTCCAGCCGTCATTAAGCAGCTTCACCGCCGACTTGCCGAGATTAATCATCGGCTCAATGGTAAAGAGCATACCGGGCTTGAGTTCCGGCCCGCTGCCCGGCCGCGCCGCATGAACAACCTCGGGCGCATCGTGAAAGAGCTGGCCCAGCCCGTGCCCGCAAAATTCACGCACCACGCCATAGCGATTCTGTTCGGCATAAGCCTGAATCGCAGCGCCAATATCGCCAAGCCTGTTGCCGGGTTTTGCCTGTTCGATACCAAGCATCAGGCACTCATGGGTAACATCGACCAGCCTGCGCGCTTTAAGCGGCACATCGCCGACAAGGTACATCCGGCTTGAATCGCCGTGCCAGCCGTCCAGCAGCGGAGTCACGTCAATATTGACGACATCACCGTCCTTCAACACCTTCTCAGACGGAATGCCATGGCACACGACATGGTTGATCGAGATGCAGCAGCTATGCGTATAACCGCGATAGCCCAGGGTTGCAGGCACTGCGCCGCCATCCAGCGTCATTTGCCGCACCGCGTCGTCAATTGCCCCAGTCGCCACGCCCGGCTGCACCATCGGCACAAGCGCATCGAGGATTTCTGCCGCAAGCCTGCCCGCGCGCCGCATCGCTTCAAATGCGGCGGGGCCGTGCAGCTTGATCGTCCCGTCGCGCAGGGATTCGGCGCTATCGTCAACGTGTTGATACTGATTCATCGCTTGTCATGTAGCGACATGCTGCCACAATTGCGAGCTGTCACAGTGGGGTTCGAAATTTGGCGCCTGCTTTGGCGCTCGCAGGGCTCTTGCCAGCAAGGTATTTCAAGGCCTTGATGCTTTTCCTCTCGCGCTTGGTCGGCGGCTAAGGCTAGAGGAAAGCCGACATGACTGACAAAAACGCATTGATCCAGCCGGACCGCGGCCAGAAGGCGATCCCGATCCATCTCGTCGACAAGGACGGATGGGACGATTTCCTGAAGTCTCGCCCGGCTGCGCAGCGCGCCGCGCTCACCGCCCAGAAATTCGAGGCCGATGGCTATGACTATGCGATCATTGCCGACGGCGACGCGTGGATGGTCGTCGCCGGAGTTGCCAACACGAAAGCGCTTTCCAGCTGGTGCCTGGCCAAACTCGCCGAAAAACTGCCCGGCGGCACATATCGGCGCGAGGGTGCAGAGCCCGGCCCAGCCATGTTCGGGTGGGTGACCGGACAGTATCGGTTTGACCGCTACCAGTCCGAACCTTCGCAGGAAGGTCCGCGCATTCTGCTGACCAAGGACGCCAAGGCGATTGGCACTGCGATCTCGCAAGCGGAAGCGGTCTGCCTTGTTCGCGACCTCGTCAACACGCCCGCCGAGGATATGGGGCCGGGCCAGATCGAGGCAGAGGCGCAAGCACTCGCCAAAGCGCACAGTGTGCAGCTTCGCGTGACCAAAGGTGATTTGCTGGAACGCGAATTTCCAATGGTCCATATGGTTGGCCGCGCCGCGGACAGGATCCATGCACCGCGCATGATCGAGCTGGAATGGGGCGATCCCAAAAACCCGCGTGTCGCTATTGTCGGCAAAGGGATAAGCTTTGATTCCGGCGGACTGGACATCAAGCTCTCCTCGGGCATGCTGCTGATGAAAAAGGACATGGGCGGGGCAGCCCATGCCCTTGCGCTGGCCCGGCTCATCATGGAGGAAAAACTCAAGGTTCGGCTGCATCTTCTGGTTCCCGCCGCCGAAAACTCGGTTTCATCGAACAGCTTTCGCCCCGGCGACGTCTTGTCTTCGCGCAGCGGCATGTCGGTCGAGGTCACCAACACCGACGCGGAAGGACGCCTGATCCTTGGTGATGCGCTGACCCGCGCTGGCGAGGACAATCCCGAGCTTGTGATCGATTTCGCAACGCTGACCGGCGCTGCCCGCTCGGCCCTGGGGCCAGACCTTCCGGCCCTGTTCACGCGTGAGGATGCCACCGCCGATGCCCTGCTTTTGGCCGGGAGAGACAATGACGACCCATGTTGGCGTCTGCCGCTTTTCGATGGCTACCGCGAATATCTAAAGTCCGACATTGCCGACATCATGAATTCCCATGCCAACCCTTTTGCCGGAGCCAGCGTAGCCGCGCTGTTCCTGGACAAATTTGTGCCCGAAGGCATCGAATGGGCCCATTTTGACACTTATGCATGGCGGCCCACTGCCAAGCCCGGTCGCCCAAAGGGCGGTGATGCACTGGGCCTGCGCGCAGCATGGCACATGCTCAAGGGACGGTATGGGTAACATCCATGTCTGATCCAATAATGCACCGAAGCGATTCATGGATCGTTCGCCGCCAGCCTCCCGGGCGTAACCTTGCCTTAGCCTCATGGGCAGTATAAGCGCGCCGATCTTTGATTTTGGGGATAGCAGCCACGTGAACAGGGCTGATGCATATGTCCGCACTGTGACAGCGGCTGACGAACTGGCACTGACCGGGCCGAGCCCCCTTGCTCAGGCTGGCCGCAGCCCCGTGCGCGGTGATCTGGCGCATATCCGGCTGGCGGGGCTGCACTTTGTCCCGCACTATGCCGTCCCGATGCCGCACAAGGCCGGCTCTGACGGCGCAACACTGCGTGCCGCCGGTCAGGCCGATGCTGAAATAGTCTGCGCTCTTGGTCCCGGCACCGGGTTTGCGGTGCTGGACATGGCTGGCGGCTGGGCATGGGGCCAGATCGTGGGCGAAGACCATGGCGATGATGGCCCGGTCGGCTATATCGCTCTGGAACAGCTTGAAACGGCGGCAGCATGAGCAGCACGGTCTTCATTGACGGCGCGGCAGGCACCACTGGTCTGGAAATCGCCGAAAGACTTGCCGGGCGGGAAGAATTTTCGCTGCTCATTCTGGGCGATGAAAAGCGCAAGGACGATGCCGCGCGCAAGGAAGCGCTCAACAGCGCCGATTTCGTGATCCTGTGTCTGCCCGACGACGCTGCACGGGCAGCGGTTGCCATGATCGAAACCGACAATGTCCGCGTGATCGACGCCTCATCGGCGCACCGCACCTCCGCGGGCTGGACATACGGATTCCCCGAGGTCGTGGGCACCCGTGAGGTGGCCAGCGCACGGTTTGTCAGCAATCCCGGATGTTATCCCACCGGTTTCATTGCCCTCATGGCTCCACTGATCAGCGCCGGACTGCTTCCAGCGGACTGGCCCTATGCCTGCCACGCCGTGACCGGCTATTCCGGCGGCGGCAAATCGCTGATCGCGCGGTTCGAGGACGATAGCGACATCGCCTACCGCTCCTACGGCCTGTCGTTCAGCCACAAGCATCTGCCGGAAATGCAGGTTCTTTGCGACCTGAAGCTGGCTCCGCTTTTCTCCCCTGCTGTGATTTCCGCCTATCGCGGGATGATTGTCGAAGTGCCATTGCCCCTTGGCGCGATGGACAAGGCTGCCTCTCCGGACATGTTGCTTGCCAATTTGCAGCAAGCCTATCTGGGCAGCAGGATCATCACCGTTCACGAAGATCAGCCCGATGAATTGCTGGCGCTGCGGAGCATGGAGCCTACCGACGGGCTCGACCTTTACATCTTTGCCTCGGCGGACAAACGGCAGGCGCGGCTGGTCGCCCGGCTCGATAATCTTGGCAAAGGGGCAAGCGGCGGCGCAGTGCAGAACCTCAACCTCATGGCCGGATTGCCAGAGACTGCCGGACTGCGCCTCTAAATCGCAACGCGATCCGCGCGCCTAAAATTCAGGCACGCCTTGCCAAAAAATTCGCCACTTCGGGCGTCCCGTCCGCTCGGGAGGCAAAAGATCGGTTTGACCATCATTCAGATAAACCGCCGAATCCGCTCTTTTCCAAGTGGAACGCATGTCCTACGATGTCATTCGCGTCTCTGGCACGATTCTTGAAACCGATTCTTTCTTGAAATTGACTTGGCGGAGACATTGGCCGGCTGGACCGTTCTGGCGTGTCCGGCGCAATGTGCAGGGGTTATAATACGTGAAAAAGATCGAAGCGATCATCAAACCTTTCAAACTCGACGAAGTGAAGGAGGCCCTCCACGAGGTTGGTGTTTCAGGGATTACCGTGACCGAAGCCAAGGGCTTTGGCCGCCAGAAGGGCCATACCGAGCTCTATCGCGGCGCTGAATATGTCGTCGATTTCCTCCCCAAGGTGAAGCTTGAGGTCGTGGTTGCCGATAGTCTGGCCGATCCCGTGGTTGAAGCGATCGCAAACGCGGCACAGACCGGACGCATCGGCGACGGCAAGATCTTCGTTGTCCCCATCGAAACAGCGGTGCGCATCCGGACAGGAGAGCGCGGCGACGACGCCGTATAGTGATGTAGCAATTCTTCCGGCGCAGCAGCCGGATCACAGGAACGGGCTCGACAAGGGGCCAGGACCGTTCCCGAAAATTTCAACCCTTTACCTCTTCCGATCAGCGAAGGGGCAAACTGGAGAACAATACAAATGGCTAACGCAAAGGACGTCCTCAAGCGGATTAAAGACGAGGAAATCGAATGGGTCGATCTCCGTTTCACCGACCCCAAGGGCAAGTGGCAGCATCTGCAGATGTGTGCAGGCCCGCTCGGCGAAGACGAGCTTGAAGATGGCCTGATGTTCGACGGCTCGTCGATCGAAGGCTGGAAGGCGATCAACGAATCGGACATGATCCTCAAGCCTGACCTTGATGCCATCTACGAGGATCCCTTCTCTGCCACCCCGATGCTTTCGGTGTTCTGCGACATTGTCGAGCCTTCTGACGGTTCGCTCTATTCGCGCGATCCGCGTTCAACCGCCAAGCGCGCTGAAGCCTATCTGACCTCAACCGGTATCGGTGATACCGTCTTTGTTGGCCCGGAGCCTGAGTTCTTCATGTTCGACAACGTGCAGTTCTACGACGGCTATGACGGCAGCGGCTTCAAGATCGACGACATGGAACTGCCGACCAATACCGGCCGCGAGTATGAAGGTGGCAATATGGGCCACCGTCCGCGCGCCAAGGGCGGTTACTTCCCCGTCCCGCCGATTGACAGCACCATGGATATACGCGCCGAAATGGTTTCGACCATGATCGAGCTCGGCCTGCCGATGGACAAGCACCATCACGAAGTGGGCGCCGCGCAAAGCGAGCTGGGCATTACTTACGGCACGCTGACCCAAACCGCGGACCGCGTGCAGGTTTACAAGTATGTGACGCACATGGTCGCCCATGCCTATGGCAAGACGGCCACCTTCATGCCCAAGCCGATCAAGGACGATAACGGCTCGGGCATGCATACCCATATGTCGATCTGGAAGGACGGCAAGCCGACTTTTGCAGGCAATGGCTATGCCGGCCTGTCGGACAACTGCCTGCACTTCATTGGCGGCGTCATCAAGCATGCCAAAGCGCTCAACGCCTTCACCAACCCATCGACCAACAGCTACAAGCGCCTGGTCCCGGGTTTCGAGGCTCCGGTGCTGCTGGCCTATTCGGCCCGCAACCGCTCTGCGTCCTGCCGTATCCCTTACGGCGCGGGTGAAAAATCCAGGCGCGTAGAGTTCCGCTTCCCCGATCCGGTAGCCAACCCCTATCTCGCCTTCTCGGCACTGCTGATGGCTGGCCTCGACGGTATCGAGAACAAGATGCATCCGGGCGAAGCCATGGACAAGAACCTCTACGATCTGCCGCCAGCAGAACTGGCCGAGGTTCCAACCGTCTGCGGTTCGCTGCGCGAAGCTCTTGAATCGGTTGAACAGGACTACGAATTCCTGCTCAAGGGCGACGTATTCTCCAAGGACCAGATCGAAGCCTATTGCGAACTCAAGTGGGAAGAGCAGCTGCGCTTCGAGACCACACCTTCGCCGGTTGAGTACGACATGTATTACAGCGCCTGATTTCGTTCAGGAGCCTGATAATCACCAAGGTGGGCGTCCGGAGCAATCCGGGCGCCCTTTTTGTTGCGCGCCCAAGTGGCTTACCGCGATTTCAGCGGCTCAAACTTTCGGGTCCCAAGCCGCCAGGGTGATCTCATCTGGCTCGAACTCGCCCAGATCGCGGTTTAAGGGCAAATGAAGCTTTTCTCGCTATGCCCGGCTGGCAGTTTCGCGAAAGAGGACAGAATGTCGATGCCGTCCAACCGCCCGGTCGCCGTGCTTGGCGCGGACAGCCCAATCGGGCTGACGGTCATCCGCGAGCTGGGCGAGCACGGAGTTCGCGTGCTTGCGCTGGGCAAGAGCCGGGATTCGATCGGCCGTTTTTCGCATCATGCTGCCTTGTTTGAGACAATCGAAATGCCGCTTGCACACTGGCTGCCCGGCCTGATCGAGCGCCATCGCCCATTCGCAATCATGGCGATTTCCGAACATCACCTGATCGAGCTGGCCGCTCTGAAAGGCAAGCTTGGCGATTGCCTGGTGCTTTGCCCGGATGCGGACCGGCTGGACATTGTGCTGGACAAGCGCCGAACACTGGAAATCGCCGCGCAGGCCGGGCTCGACGTGCCGCAAAGCTGGCAGCCACTTGCCGGTGATGACCTGACCGCGAAGGCCGCCTCGCTGGACTTTCCCGTCGCCATCAAGTGGCCCGATCCCAATCGGGTGGCACACAAGCTCGAGCAGCAGGGCATCGCGCTGGAAAAAGTCGAATATGCATCAAAGGCTGCTGAACTTCTGGCAATCCTGTCCCGCTACGCTCCGCTGGGTGAATACCCGCTGGTTCAGGGTTGGTGCGCTGGGGAAGGTTTCGGCCAAATGCTGCATATGAAAAATGGCCGCGCGACGCTCACTTTTCAACATCGCCGTTTGCGCGAATGGCCGCCGAGCGGCGGTGTATCAAGCTTTTGCGAAGCAGCGGCGCCAGCGCTTCACCACGATCAGATGGATCTCTCGGAGAAACTGCTGCGCCAGATCGGCTGGGAAGGCCCCGCCATGGTCGAATATCGCCATGATCCGGCAACCGGAAAATACTGGTTGATGGAAGTGAACGGCCGTTTCTGGGGCAGCATCCCGCTTGCCTATCATTGCGGGGCGCAGTTTGGCTGGGAATATCTGCGCTGTCATGCGCTGGGTGAAAGCGGCAAGGCTGCAAAGCCCTATCGCCGCCGCCGGGCGCGCTATGCGATCCCGGATTTCAAGCATCTGATCGCGATTCTTGGAAACACGGACCTCCCGGTTACTGGCCGACTGCGTTTTGCCTTGCGCTTCCTTGCCGATTTTCTTGATCCGCGCGTGCGCTATTACGTCTGGTCGCTGCGTGATCCCATGCCCATGCTGGGTGATTTCATTTCAATCGTCAGGCGCCGTCTTCGCTGATGCTGGCGTCGGGGTAGTGGCCGCACAGCGCCGCCACAGCCCGCTCAATCCTGTCGAGGCAGACCGCCATATACCGCTCATCGAGTTGATAGGGATCATGCAGATGCGGCACTTGCGGAAGCGCATAGCTACCCAGCAACACGCGAGGCAGGCGCAGCAGCCTTCCGTCCGCGGCCAGCCTACGCAAGTGACGCGTCTCCATGGCAAGGAGCAGGTCTCCTTCAGCGGGCCGATAGTCCTCAACGGCGGTCGTGCGATGTGCCGACAGATCCACGCCGCGGCCATCTGCGTGGCGCAATACCGGCTCATGCGCAGGCTTTCCGGTCGTGGTAGACAAGCCGAACGAGGCGGTGCGTGCACCCGCCCGCCGGGCAAGCGCCTCGGCATAGGCACTTCGGCAAATATTACCGTGGCAAACGAAGACCAGCCGCTGAACACGGCGCGTTCCGGGTCGCTGGACCGAGGCAAAGCCAGCCCCCGTTTCCAGATAGGCAAGCGCCAGCCGCACAGCACCGCGCACAGTGCCGAACTGGCGTGTGATAACCGGAATGCTCATCCATACACCATATTGGCAAGAGCCTGTTCGCCCATCCGCAGGGCTTCACGAAAGGGGTGATGCGCAAGGAGCCTAGCATCGGCGGAGCGAACCGGATTTGCAAGGCGCGCATTGAGCTGCCCGTCACGAAATCCCGCCGCCGACATATTTGGCTGGCTGCCCAGCCATTCACATAGCTGCTCAAATCGGCGCCGGACGAGGCGATTGGCGATCCCGCGCTCGCGGTTAATCAGCTCAAAACTGTGCGAGACGAGCACAAAAGCCGGCCAGTCCAGCTTGGACGCATGGATCATCGCCGCTTTCAGTTCCTTAAGCGATAAAGCCGTGAGCTGCGCATGCCGCCTGCCCCCGCCGCGCGCGCCAATGGCACTGATCGGCACTTCAAGAACGCCGTTCAGATGGGCTGGGAAAAGATCGTCCGGCCCCAGTGAAATATCGCATTGGCTGTGTGCCATTCCCGGCGGAAAACTTGTGTCGATGCGTATTCCCAAGTGGGCCAACGCGCGCAGCGTATCATCATTTGCGCCGTAATTTCCGGCCCGAAATGCAGTAGGCCATGGCGCACCCGCCCCGGCAAGCTGACCTGCGGCATAATCAATCAGAACCACTTGTTCATCAAAAGTGAAATCTGCAAGATTCCGGCCCGTCCGGTCGCCCAGCGGGCTGCGCTCTGCAAACTCCAGCCATTCGGTATGCAAGTGAAGCTGCACTTCATGTCCGCGTGTCAGAATTGGATCGACGACCCGGGACACCGCATCCGCGCCCCAGACCAGCGCCGGCATGGGATCGACGAAGAAGACGCCGCGAAGCCCTTCGCGTTCCATCACATCCATCTGATAGGATATGCCAACAGCCCCGCTATCCGTTCGGCAGTCCAGACAGCGCGCAAAATTGGAATCGCAATCCACGGCCACGCCGCGGGCAAAAAGCCCGGACGAATATTCCGTATCGATGGTTATCAGCACCGGAAGCATCAATTAAGTATAGTCAAATGCCGTTAATTGGCAGTTACATCGCGGTGACGGATGCCACTTGCTTCACATTGCGTGCCCTTGCGAGGTCTTGCGGGACATTGCGTGGCCTTGCCGGACATAACGAGGCCCTGACCATTTCGCCGCCAATTGAACCAACCGAAAATTCGCTGGCATGATGCCGCGTGCTCAATGTCTCAAGCGGCGCGGGCCGGTGCCGAACTTCGAACCAGACCCTCAGGCTATATTGCGCTCACGCTGCGCCTTGGGAACGCCATCCTTGATCCCGTTGCCGCAGGGTGCTTCGGCAGGTCTTTCAGAATTGACCGCCGCGGCGATCAACGCGTCCTGATCTTCGGGAGACAAGCGCTCCCAGCCATCGCGGCTCAGCTTTTCGAGCGGGCGATAACGAACCTTGTATTGCATCCGGGGCGAACCTTCGACCCAATAGCCAAGATAGACATAAGGCAAGTCCATCTCGGCAGCGCGCACGATATGGTCAAGGATGATGTAATTGCCCAGGCCCGGCCGCGATCCGTGCTCCGGTTCATAGAAGCTGTATATCATCGACAGGCCATCGCCCTGCTTGTCGGTCAGGCACGCGCCAACCAGTTTACCGGGCGTAACCCCGTCGGCTGAAGGTTCACGATACTCGATAAGATAGCTGGTTACAGGCGAATGCTCGACCATGTCGGCAAAGTCGGTCTCATCCATCGCGGTCATCCCGCCGCCCGGATGGCGAACGCTTAGATAACGCTGCAGCAATTCGAACTGCTCGCTCGTCGACCATGGATGGCAGACCGTAGTGACAAGGTCCCCATTGCGCTTCAAATTGCGCTTCTGTGTTGAAGAAGCCGCAAATTCATCCGCCACGACCCGGACCGAGATGCACGCGTTGCAATCAAGGCAGGACGGGCGATAAGCCACAGTCTGACTGCGGCGAAAGCCAATCCGGCTAAGCGCGTCGTTCAGTGAATCGGCGTGCGCACCTTTAAGCTCCGTAAAAACCTTCCGCTCACTGCGCCCGGGAAGATAGGGGCACGGCGACGGGCTGGTCACGAAGAATCTGGGAAAGCGAACTGGGGCCGTCACGTTTGGTCTTTATCCTCTTGCCGGTTCTCAGAAGCATATTCCGCCGATCGAACGGCAACTATGCATATGTGCCAGACCGGTTGAAAGCCTTTTAACCACTAATCGTGGTTAAAAATGGCTTAATCTGCACAGTTCACCGCATAGAGCGCTGAATCAGGCGGGAACCCGGCGCACTCAGTTGAGCTCCACCTGCTCAACCTGATAGCCTTCCTGCTCCAGCGAACGGATGAGCACCTGAAGCTGTTCTGTATCGCGCGCCTCGCACTCGATATCGGTGACAAGTCCCTTTGCCGGCAGGCTGGTGAAGATACGCTGGTGCCACACTTCGATGATGTTGACGTTGTGCGTATCGAATACCTTGGCAACCTTGAACAGCGAGCCGGGACGATCCTGCATCTTGATCCGCAGCCGGGCCAGACGGCCCGAACGCGCCAGATCGCGCAGAAGCACGTTGGCCAGCAGGCGCGTATCGATATTGCCGCCGGTAAGGACGATGCCGACTTTCCTGCCAGCAAACATCTCGCGATTGGCAAGTACAGCGGCAAGGCCAGCCGCGCCCGCGCCTTCGACCACCGTCTTTTCGATCTGCAACAGCATCGCCAGCGCATTTTCCAGCTGCGGCTCGCTCACCAGCACAATGTCATCAAGCAGCCCCCGAAGGACCTGCGACGTCATCTTGCCGGGCTTAAATACAGCGATGCCCTCGGCCAGCGTATCGCCGCCGGTAGGCAGGTCGGTTCCCTTCAGGAAATTATACATCGACGGGAACAGTTCAGCTTCCACACCGATCAGCTCAATTTCGGGATTGATGGCACGGGCCGCGGTGCCCATGCCACATGCCAGCCCGCCACCGCCGACGGGCAGCGCCAGCACCTCGATATCCGGAACGTCCGCCAGCAGCTCAAGCGCGACCGTGCCCTGCCCCGCCGCGACAACAGGATCATCGAACGGGTGGATGAACGTCAGGTCGAGCTGCTTTTCCATGGCATAAGCATATTCGCAGGCCTCGTCGTAATTCTCCCCTTCGAGTACGACGGTACCGCCCACGCTTTCGGTCTGCATCACTTTCACCATCGGCGTGGTCGTGGGCATGACGATAGTGACCGGGATACCCAGCCGCCTACCGTGATAGGACAGGCCCTGTGAGTGATTGCCAGCCGAGGCCGCGATAACGCCGCGCTTGCGATCCGCATCGCTCAGCAGCAGCAAGGCATTGAGCGCGCCGCGCTCCTTGTAAGCCGCTGTGAACTGGTGATTCTCGAACTTCAGATAGATCTCGGCGCCGGTAATCTCGCTGAGGGTCTTGCTGCCGGGGGTCATGTAGATCCGCGCCTTGGCGTACTTGCTGCGGCTGATTACG
>JAHRVR010000249.1 GCA_019090585.1 Sphingomonadaceae bacterium | reverse complement strand
GGCGGTGATGTGCTCGTTCAGGGCGGTGTATTCACCGACAATATCGATGATCTTTCGAACAAGAGCTGGAGCGTGGATGGCCGCGCCGTCTTTATGCCGAAGATGGGCGGAACGCAGCTGCACCTTGGCGGTTCTCTGCACTACAGTGATCTGAAAGATGCCAGCGACACCGTGCGTTATCGCCAGCGGCCTTTCGCGCACTTCACCGGGGAGCGCTTCATCAATACCGGAAACTTCAGTGCCGATAGTGAGCTGGGTTTTGGGCTTGAAGGTGCGGCAATTTCCGGTCCGTTCCATGCCGTCGCGGAAGGCTATTGGCAGAAAGTCAGCCGTCCCGGGGCAATGGCCGATCCCACGTTCTTCGGTGGCTATGCTGAAGTTGGCTATTTCCTGACCGGCGGCGACAGCCGGGGCTACAAGAAGGGCGTCTTCAAACGTATCAAGCCGGAAAACCCGGTCGGTGAAGGTGGCATTGGCGCGGTTCAAGTAAACCTGCGCTATGACTATCTTGATCTGAGCGAGCCCGGGATCGTCGGCGGCACGCAGAACGGATTTGCTCTCTCGCTCATCTGGACGCCCACCGACTATACCCGTTTCATGATGAACTATGGCCGCATGTCTTATGCCAATGCGGCCTTGCCCAAGGCGAACGGCGATGCGTCCTATTCGGTCGATGCATTCGGGGTGCGGGCGCAAGTTGATTTCTGAGAACGGTCTTGTCGAAGGCTCGTCAGCCGTTTGGACCGCGGCTGGCGGGCTATGTAATTAAAGTGTCACAAAACTGTCATCTAACGCCAATAAGAGCGCCTCTGGTGGCGCGAAGGGGATCGCATATGCAGACTATCAAAGCTTCAGTTGCCGCAACAATTTGTGTCCTTGCCTTGTCCGCATGTGGCGGTTCCGGTGGTTCCGGGGGGGCACGCGATCAGGTCAGGGTCGTGGGCTCTTCCACGGTCTATCCGTTCTCTACCGCCGTGGCCGAGAAGCTGGGCGAGGGTGAGTTCAAGGCGCCAATCGTCGAATCGACCGGCACCGGCGGGGGCATGAAGGCCTTTTGCGAAGGCGTTGGCTTCGATTATCCTGACGTTTCGAATGCTTCGCGCCGGATGAAGGCTTCGGAACATGAATTGTGCCGAACAAATGGCGTGGCCGATGTTGTCGAAATTCAGGTCGGAATTGACGGTATTGCCTTCGCCGAATCTGTGAACGGCCCGAATATGAAGCTGACGCCCCGGCAAATTTACGCTGCGCTGGCGGCCAATCCTTTTGGCAAGCCAAACGCCGCAACGAAGTGGAGCGATATTGACCCGTCGCTGCCGGGCATTGCGATCATGGTCTATGGCCCGCCATCCACCTCCGGCACGCGCGATGCTCTTGAAGAGCTGATCCTGGAAGCCGGCTGCAAGACCGATCCTGAAATGAACGCGCTGAAGAAGTCCAACAAGGACGAGTATAAGGCGACCTGCCGGGAGATCCGCGAGGACGGCTATTATGTCGAACAGGGCGAGAACGATAATCTGATCGTCAAGAAAGTCGCGGAAAACCCCAAGGCAATGGGCGTTTTTGGCTATTCCTTCCTTGAAGAAAATACCGATCAGCTCAAGGGTGTGCCCATGTCCGGCGTAACCCCCACATACGAGTCGATTTCAGACTTCAGTTATCCCGGCGCCCGCCCGCTCTACATCTATGTGAAGAAGGCGCATGTCGGCAAAGTCAAAGGTTTGCAGGAATATGTGACCGAATGGACGTCTGCCTGGGGCGCGCAGGGTTACCTCAAGGAAAAGGGCATGGTCGTATCGCCGGATAAAATTCGTGCGAAGAACGCCGATGTCGCCGCCAATATGACTGTGCTCGATCCAGCCGAGCTGAAATGATGAAAATGAAGGCCGGATGATTTCTCTGGTTGTTATTCTGGCGATTCTGGGCCTTGGTCTTACCGGCTGGTTTGCCGCGCGGGCCAGGGCCCGACTTATTTTCAGCGGCCGCGGTTCGCTCCATTCGGTGCCTGACTATCACGGCTGGCACATGGCGATATGGGTCGTCGTCCCGGCGCTGGCGGTATGGATCGTCTGGTCCTCGCTTACTCCAGGAATGGTCGAAGAGGCGATGTTGTCATCGCCTGCCGGACAGGAACTGCCCGAGTTCGGGATGGAACGCGATGCCGCTTTGGGTGAGGCCCGGACGCTTGCTGCCAACCCGGATGCAATCGTGTTTAACCCCGTGGCGGCCAGGCTTGCCGAACCTGCTCGGGCAGCGATGACACGATATGGGCTGATTGGCGCCGGGCTGGTCTTTGTTTTCGCGTTCGTTGGCGGTGCTTATGGCTATACCAGGGTTCGTGCGGGATTTCCTGCCCGCACCCGGGTTGAACGCTCTGTCATGCTGGTGCTGCTGTTCGCATCGCTTGTGGCGATCCTGACGACTTTTGGCATCATTGCATCACTGGTTTACGAGGCGGGCCTGTTCTTCAAGGATGTTTCGCCCATCGATTTCCTTACCGGCCTGCACTGGTCTCCGGGCAACGCCGGAGGTGCGGATATTGGCGATGATTTCGGTGCGGTCCCGCTGTTCTGGGGCACGCTGTTCATCGGGGCGATCATCGCCATGATCGTGGCTATTCCACTTGGCCTGATGAGCGCGATTTTCCTTACGCAATATGCCAGTTACGCCATGCGCAAATGGCTTAAGCCGATGCTGGAGATTCTCGCCGGTATTCCAACCGTGGTCTACGGCTATTTCGCTGCACTGACCGT
>JAHRVR010000248.1 GCA_019090585.1 Sphingomonadaceae bacterium | reverse complement strand
TTGGTAACCAACTTCAAGAACTTGCAAACGGCAGCCGGAGTTATCTGAGCATGAAAATCAAGATGGAAACGCCGAAGTGGTCCCGGCCGCAACTGGTGAAACTGGGCAAGCCCGGCGATGTGGCGCTTACGGGCGGTACGAACAGGCAGGTCAATCAAGGCGGGCCAAACACCCTTTCCTGATCTGAATTAGTGAATGCATGATATTTTTCGCGCGGCAGTGGCAGGAAGCTTCCTGGTTTTCGCCTGACCGCGCGCCAGCATCGCTTGGGATTTTTTCGGGAGGTCCAGCTGGATCGGAGCGATCCGGCCATGACTTCTTCTCGCAATTGGCGGATCGCCGCCCGCGGACACGCATGCCATACAGGGTCAAGCGGTCCCCTTCGGGCTTTCCAGTCCTGTTCCATGGCTGGCTGGACAATATCGGGCAACTCCAGAAAGATCTGGGCACTCGCAGCACCGATCCGGGCGAATTGTTCGGATATGCGGTAGAGAGGTGGGGAAGATCGGCCGATAGCCACCTGATCGGCACTTATGCAGCGCTTGTTTGCCTGCCGGACGGAACGATAAGGCTTTCCCGCAGCCCGTGGGAGAGCTTTCCTCTTTTCGTTTACCGTGACGATGATGTTGTGATTGTCAGCTCCCTGACTCGGCCGATCTTTGCAACAGGTGCGATGAAGCGGTTGCGCATGGACGCGGTCGATAAGATGCTTTGCATGGAGCTGCCCGCCGATACGGACTCCATGTTCGAGGGTATCGAGGAAATACCTCACGGAAGCATCGCCACTATTTCACGCGGCACGATGCAGATTGACCGGTGGTATGATCCCACCGACATCAAACCTGTCAGCTTCCCCACAGATAAAGACTACGTAGAAGCGGCCAATGAAATTCTTGCCGATGCCGTCAGTGCAGCACTGAGGAACTGCGACAATCCCGGTGTTGCGCTTTCCGGCGGCCTCGATTCGCCGATTGTTTGCGATGAAATTCTGCGGCAGTTGCCGGATGGCAAAACCCTGCCCAGCTTTACCTTCAGGCCCTTGCCGGACTGGGACGGGAGAGTGGAGCCGGGCGGTTTCGGAGATGACTGGCCGCTTGTGCAGGAATTTGCCCGTCAGCACCCGATGCTCGATCCGATTGCGATCGATAATGGCGGCATTGCTTTTGATGACCGCGCGGAGCAGTTCTTTCTGGCCTGTGAAGACGGGCATCCATCGCGCGTTCTGGGTTCGGTCTATCACGGCATCTTTGATGCAGCGCGTGAGAACGGCTGCGATTGGGTGCTTTTTTCCAGCTTCGGGAATGCGACCTACAGCTCGGCCGCTCCGTGGGCCGCCACCGAGTTTTTGCGCAAAGGTGCGTTTGGGCAGCTTTGGCAACTTCTCAACAATGGCGCAGGCCGCCCATTGCGCCGGTTTATTGGCGAGAGTGTCATGCCTCAATTGCCCAGACCCATTCAGTCGGCCTATCAGGGCCTTCGTGAGTCTTTCCGCCCGGTGCAACGTATTACGAACCCATATCTTGCCGCAGATGGCCGGCTGGGCGCGTTCCGAAATGGGCGGAACATAAAGAACAGCATAACAACCGGGGGATTGCTCAAGACAAGAGAAGACGCGATCCGAAGGTCCTATTTCGGTGCGGGTCTCGGCGCGCATTTCATCTTGGGGTACGAACAGGTGTTCGGAGTGAGGCGGCGCGATGTCACTGCCTATCGTCCGCTGATCGAATTCTGCAATGCCATTCCGACAGAGCAGTATGTGCGCGACGGTGAAACGCGCCATCTCGCGAGGCGCATGGCGGTAGGGCGGATGCCCGAGGCGCAACGCACAAACACGCTCTACGGGCACCATAACATTGATTGGCATGCGCGCCTGACCCCGCGGCGAGAAGAATTGCGCAAGCAGATCGAGGAGGTTTCCCGCCATCCCGATATAGGCCCGTTGATCGATACCGATCTCATGTTGAAATCCATCGATGAATGGCCCGAACAAACGCCGCTCGACCCACAACTCGCGGCGCAGTACCGCTTTTTCCTGCCCGCCGTTTTGTACGTTACCAAATATGTCGACGCGATGACCGGGCGGAATCGTTGATCAGGCGGATAAGACGCGCTCGCGGCGTTAGCATTGGTATCGCCCTGACTTAACAACATTTTAACGGCCCGGCCTTAGAGTTCCGGATGTCGGCGTTAACCATGACCACGCAGGCGGCACTATTCGCTGCCTCTGGCCCTGAGGCCCGGCATCGAGTTGTTTGGGGACCTTGGCTAAACGAAATGCCGCACACGCTATCCAATTCCATGCGCCCGCAAGCCGGGAAAGTGGCACGCGTTCAGCGCTGGACCCGGCCCGAGATTGTGCGTCTGGCGGCATTATCCCATGTCGCGGACAGCCCGTGGCCTGACGGTCCGCCGGGGCAAAGCGGCTGCCATCCCATCAACGGCTGCAACTGGCGAAGCTGATACTGCGTTTGCGGCGATGAAATGCACTCGGCATCGGTCCTGAACAGCTTTTTGCCCGCACTTGCTTGACTGGACCTGCGGCCTTCCGCAGGAAATTCGGGCGAACCGTTGCTTCAGGAAACGTCATGCGCTTACCGGCCATGCTGTCGATACCGCTCTCATCGAGCCACTATCGCTCCATCGCAATTTTACTGACGCTGATGCTGCTTTCTGCGGTGACGGAGGGATTGGGCCTGATCCTCCTGGTGCCGATGCTCGGTGTGTTGGGCGGTGAAGAGGCGTCCGGAAATCGCGTCGCTGAACTTTTCGCATCCACTGGCATACCGCTTTCGCTTTCGTGGCTTCTGGGTGCCTTCGTGCTGCTGGTTCTGTTGCGTGCTGTGGTCAATTATGCCCGAATGATTGCGAGCTTCCGGTTCGAGATTTCGGTTGTGGATTCCTTGCGCGCGCGTGCCTGGAGCGCGCTGCTGCATTGTGACTGGCGGCACCTTTCCTCGATGCGGCAATCCGATAACACCAGCCTGCTGATCACCAATATCGATCGCGTCGGATCAGGGCTGCAACAAGGCCTGCACGGTCTTGCAATGCTGATCACGCTTGCCGGCGTTGGGGTAGCGGCCTTTGCCATATCACCCCAACTGGCGATTGCCGCTCTGGCCATTGGTGCCGCAGTACTCATTGCTTATCGCGGGATCAGACGCAAAGCGGCGGTGTTGGGAGAGCAGCTCACCAGTGCATATGCCCATGTCTATGCCAGACTGACCGAAGGTCTTGACGCTTTACGCGTTATCAAGAGCTTCGGCAGGGAAGCCAGAGAGGCGCAAGACGGAATCTCGGCATTTACGGGGCTTCGCCGGACGCAACTTGCCTATCTGCGTAGCAGTGGCTTTGCCCAGATCGCACTGCACGTGGGCGGCGCGCTGCTACTGGCCGTTCTGGTCTGGATCGCGATTGGCAAGTGGCACGCTGGAACAGCGGAAATTATCCCGCTTGTGGCCCTTTTTGCCCGGTCCCTTCCCTTGCTCCAGAGTTTGCAGCGCAGCTGGCAGGACTGGGCACATTCGGCGCCAGCTGCAGAATCCACCATGCGCCTTATCGCGCAGACCGAGCAGGCACAGGAGGATCAGCCCCCGCCGGGACTGGCCGCTCCGCAGCTTACCGAGGCGCTCGTGCTCAAGGACCTGTCGGTGCACTTTGAAAGCAGGGACAGGCCAGCTCTGAAGGGGCTGAGCCTGGCATTCCCGGCCGGCTCGATTACCGCGATTAGCGGGCCTTCCGGGGCTGGCAAGAGCACTCTTGCAGACCTGGTCGGCGGCTTGATCGCCCCGGACAGTGGAACCGTCAGTGTTGACGGCATTGCTCTGGACGGCGGATTGAGGAGAGCCTGGCGAGAGCGCGTCACTTATGTCCAGCAAGAGCCAATCCTCTTCAGCGGCACGATTCGCGAGAACTTCCTTTGGGCCGATCCCGGTGCGGGCGACGAGCAGATTGAAAGCGCCTTGCAGGCTGCATCTGCTGGGTTCGTCCATGAATTGCCCATGGGGCTCGAGACGTTGATCGGTGAAAGCGGAAGGCAGCTTTCGGGCGGTGAAAAGCAGCGTCTGGTGCTTGCCCGTGCATTGTTGCGCAATCCGACGCTGTTGATTCTCGATGAAGTTTCAAGCGCGCTCGACAGTGAGAATGAGGCGGTCATCACCGATGCTGTATCGCAATTGCGCGGAGTCATGACGATTGTCATAATCGGCCACCGCGGATCGCTTGGAGATCTGGCCGACCGCACCGTACGGCTGGAGGCGGGCCATGTTGTTTCCAGTACTGGATGAAGGCCGGAAATGTTGCCGCTTACGGCAATTCAGTCTCCATTCACGGTGCGAATCGTATTGCAGAAGAACGATTTAGAGACCATCTCGCAGATGAGCTGATTGGGCATGTTGCCTGATCACACTTGCGCCATGCCTTGCGGAAAACACTATGAAACACGACTTTGCCCGACGATTACCCATCATACCTGGAATGGCTTGGGCCATCGCTGCTTCACTGGGCGTAGTTTGCTTGGCAACCGCGGCACCAGCTGCAGCGCAATATCGCCAGAAGATCGGCAATGACATGAGCAGTTGTTATGCAGGTTCCGGGCCTGCGGTGATGGTTACCGTGGACGGCATCAAGTCATCCGGCGGCAGTCTGCGTGTGCAGAGTTACCACGCACGCAAGAGCGAATGGCTTAAAAAAGGCAAATGGATCAATCGCATAGAAGAGGCCGCGCAGCAGGGGGTCATGACGTTCTGTGTGCCTATGCCCGCCGCTGGCGTCTATGGAATTGCGGTCCGGCACGATGCCAATGGCAACGGCAATACAGAGATCATGAAGGACGGCGGTGCGATGTCGAACAATCCCAGCATCAATATCTTCAATCTTGGCAAACCGGGCTACAAGAAGACCGCGATTTCAGTCGGCAATGATGTGAAGTCGATCCGCATCAGCATGCGCTACATGGGGTCCTGAAGCCGGTTTCATGGGCTTGTGCGCCGGGCTTTGCGCCGCTTTCTCCAGATCGAAACGAGCACGCCCGGAGCTGCAAGGACCGGGTGTTTCTCTCGCCAGGGCGTAACTTCGAGCCGGATGCCTGTATGTCGTTCGATCTTCCATGCGGCATAGCGTGATGCGCCTTCGAAGGTCGATGCAGCGCGAACCAGCCGCAGCAAATTTATGGGCTTTCCCGCCATGCGCCGCCTTGACCACCATCGCTTTAACTTACTGCGCTCGTCCGGCCCGATAGACGGGGCCAGCCTGCCTTCATGGTTTTCAAACCCGGTGCCCGCTTCGTCGAGTGCCAGCGGCAAAAGCCCCTCGAAATGATTGCGATTAAGGTCGAGGATCGATCGTGCGCGGTTTTGTGTCTCGATGCGGAATTCTGCGCCGTAAGTAGCTTTGAACAATGCCGTCCAGTATTCGTCTTCGATCCCGCTCGGCGGGCCAAGGACCGCGGCCAGCCTTGCCGCGGTTGCCGATGCCTTGCTGAGGGCGCAAACGACGGTCTTCGCGACATCATCCCCGGTGCACCAGATCAGCGCGCTCGGCTGGACGAACCGGGCCCAGATGGTCGTATCGAGGAGTTCGCCTGACGCTGCCTGCTCGAACTTGGCCAGCGTCATGCTCGCGGCTTTGGCCCGTAGCTCGATCCCGTCATGCTGCCATTCGTGGTAGCTTACTTTTGGCCAGATGCCTTGTTCTGGCTCTCCCGGCAGCAAGAGGTAGTAATCGAGCACGCC
>JAHRVR010000247.1 GCA_019090585.1 Sphingomonadaceae bacterium | reverse complement strand
CAGCAAGGAATCGACAAGATCAGTGGCGGCGGCGGCCAAGCCGTGCGCGATGCAATCACATCGGGAGCAGGCGCTGAAATGGCTGGATTGGCGGAAGCTATCGGTGCGATGACCCTCTCAATGGCTTCGATGTCCGACAAAATCGAGAAGCAGTCGGGTGAAGCTGACCGGCAAATTGAAGAAGCGGTTCGCAGGTTCGGTCAAGCGTCTGAAGAAATGCGATCTGCATTCGGTGAGTTGAATCGCAACTTTGGCGCTGTTGCAGACCGAATGCGCAAAGATAGCGAACAGGCAAGTGAGCAGGCTCGCACACACATGAATGAACTTCTTGCCAATCTTGGCTCGACGCTGAACGATATGAAGTCTGGATTGGCAACTGCCGCAGGTGAACTGGGTACAGCTTCGGCGAATGCAGCAAACAATGCTGCTCGCATCGGCCAGGAGGCGATGGAAAAATCCTTCCAGGACTTTGGCGAACGGTTTTCCCGGGCGGGCGGGCCCCTCGTGGGCAGCATGCAGGATGCCGTCAGCGCAATTTCCATCTCTGCAGAGCGACTATCATCTGCGCAATCAGCGATCGGCGACCACGCGCGGGCAATCGAGCAGGTCGCTGTCCGGTCAACGGATCTCGCTTCGGCATTCGGAACTGTAGCAAGAGATGTGGAATCAGCCACCGCGCCGGTCCGCCAATCGGCTGCTTCCATCGCAGAAGCCGTGAAATCGGTCGAAACGATCGTCTTGAGAAACGCACAGTCATCGGAAAGCACGCGTGATGAAATGCGGCTGATGGCCGCTGCTCTTAGCGAAACGGCGAGTGCAGCAGCTTCTGCATGGTCGGACTACCGGTCGCGCTTCAGCGAGGTCGACAAATCGCTCGGGGACGCATTGGACAAATTGTCTGACGCTACCGGAAATCATGCGACGAATCTGAACGAGCGTGTTGGCCAGATCGACAGAGCGCTCGGCGATGGTGTGGCGCAGCTTGCCGGCGCCCTCGAGCCGCTGACGACGTTGCGTGATACGGTTGAGGAGCTGGCAGGCGTGCTAGCGAACCAGAGCCCGGAAGCCGCTGAATAATGGAAGGTGTGGTTCGTCGTAGGCCGCCTGAAGAAGGGGAAAGCTATTTCATGTCCATGACGGACATGATGGTCGGTCTGTTGCTCATCTTCATTATCCTGCTGGCCTATTTTGCCCTCAATCTACAGTCGAAGACCGAGGAGCTGACCGGCGCCAAACGGACGCGTGCTGAAATCCTTGGCGATCTTCAGCAGTCGCTTAAAGACAAGGGTCTGCAGGTCGAAATTGATACAAGAACAGGGGTCTTGCGACTGCCCGATGACGTATTGTTTGATAAGGGGCGGTTTGATCTCTCTGATCGTGGACAGACAGCAGTTGGCAAGGTTGCCGGCGCAATGGTTGAAGTCCTCCCCTGTTTTACCGCATCTGATCTCTGTAAAGGTGAGCGCAGTCCGCATCTGATCGATGCGGTTTTTGTCGAAGGGCATACCGATTCCGACGCCATGTATGGCGGTATGAACAATTATGGTCTTTCAGTCCGCCGTGCCGAATCCACCTTTGCTATGCTGCAGCGTGCGCAACCCGACTTGCAGGGCTTTCTCAACCGGCCCGCTTCAGAGCCCGGTTCAGCACCTATCCTTGGTCTGAGCGGCTATGGTCCCGACCGGCCGATTGCTCAGGGCGATGACGAAGCGGCTAAAAAGCGCAACCGGCGTATCGATCTTCGTTTTCTCATGACCACGCCAGGATCCGGCCTGGATAAGGAAATTCTGAGGCCAGCAAAGTGAGTTATCTGCGCTCTGCCATCAACCGCATGCAGGCTCTGGCCGAAAACGGCTTGGCCAAGCCTCCCGCGACGCAGCCTGCACTGCGACGCCAACTGGCAAAGCTGGACGCTTCTGTGGGTGAAGCAGAGCCAGTCGTCGAACTGCGGCCATTTCTAGAGAAGTCTCGCTCGCTGGGTGTTCTCTCTCTGCCCAGATATGAGCTCAACCGCGTCCTGAGGGGGGCATGGTTCGATCCTGAATTCGACGTGCTTGGGATGCAAGCGGTTGACCGCGCTAGTATGGATCAGCGCCGCAGCTCGGATCAGGCGATGATTGATGGCTATTTGTCCTATTTCCCGGTCGAACGTGCAGTTATTTCTCCGCTGGCATCCGCGGCGCAGCGAGCAGCTGACCGGTATGAATGGGCATGGCGCGAACGTGGATCAAAGTGGAGGCTCTTCGAACCAGACCAAGGGCCCGCGAAAATAGCCGATGAATTTGTGAAATGCGCAGCAGACGGTGTCAGCACTCTTCTCCTGGACACCGGTCTGGGGCTCAACCTGGCCGCCAGCTCCTACGGACAGGCGACGTTCTCCCAGGCTTGTTATGCGACGGCACGTCTATCGGCAGAGAAGGCTACAGCCCCGCAGCAGAACCTGCTTAACTTGTTCGACGACAGGGAACATGCGGGTCAGCTTGATCTCATTGTCCGGGCTCTTTTAGAGCCATGGATCGACGCAAAGCCGTCTCCCGAGCACCGCAAGGTTATATCAGAAGTCCTGCTCGATCAGGTCGGCGATCCCCGTATGCAGAAAAGCCGATGGGACATGATTGTTCAATCGCTCTCGCAGAACGTTGGCGAGGAGCGTGCCGGAAAGATTGTGCAGGTCTTCAAGCGCTGGCTGACCGACGTTGCCATGCGTGAATTTTTCCGTGCCATCGCCAAGACGACCGATAGACCCGATCAGTGGGCCCAGCGCGCGAGCTTCTGGCTAGCCTATCTCGATGAAGGGCTTGTTACCGATGCGTGGCCTGCTCTGGGTGTTAGGGCACGAAACCGAATTGAGGATATCATCCGCCAGAGCGGCGAGAGACCCGAGTATGGGATCATTCGGGGTGGTCCCAGTTCATCGTCTTCGATCATCATGCAGATTGGCGATTCGCGCATATCCGAGTGGAGCGACAACGGGTCCTGTCGTTTCTGGAACGAAAGCGATCCCAATGCACCCAAACTCTACGTGAAGACTTACGACGGCGGGAAGCTGCGAACCACCGCTGGACGGACCGATTTCGAATTCACATCGCACGTGCCTCAAAGTCCCGGCTGGGAAGGCAAGTTTGCTGGCATCATTTATCGGCGGACAGCGATCGCCCATCCAAAGTTCGGCCGCGGTCGCAGTCGATACAGGGGCGACACCTGGTGAGTGTGAAATTCGTTGCCACGCAGCAGCCAGCCGGCTGCGAAACGATTACGCTTCTGCGAGAAGAGGCGGGCAAAATATTTCGCCGCGCGAGTAGCGAGATTGTGCCTGTCAGCCAGTGGCCAAAATTAGCGCCGCCTGCTGGACTCTCTGCGCTGGCGGTAGCTCGATCCACTGACACTGATCGGATCGTTGAATGTGACGAGGGGATCACGCTTCCTCCTGAGATCGTCGCAAGCCTTGATGAATTGGATGCGTATGCGCTTGGCTTGCCGCCCGTCACCGCACTGACCCTGCAACTCCGCTCTAGCGGTTCGCTGAATGAAGGTACGATTGCGGTTGAGGCCAAATGGGTGCGGCGCGGTGGACTGCCTGTTCGCGCCGATGTCGCGGGTGCGCGTACACGGGAAAGTGGGCGCGTTGGCCGCATTCCCGAGCCCATCTTTTCGGCCTTCCGCTCCGCGCTGGCGGTCAATGCTGCTGGTTCACCGGACGAGCGACGGGCAGCATTTGCCGGATTGCGATCACAGCTTGGCGAAGAAATCGGTTCGGGCATTGACGCGGATGGCTTCATCGAGCGTATCCGCATTGCTTATGCAGCCAATTTCTCGCTCGATGCCAAGACCGATCAAGGCCGCTTCGATTTCGACCCTGTTCTGTTTTCTCGGCAGGCGGAGGAGACGCCTGATGGCGAACTGGTCGACGAGGTCGAAGCCTCGCTGCTGACACCAAGCGATACGCAGTATTTCCAGCAGCGGTTTCGCAGGCAGGAAGGTAGCCGGCGTAGTTACCTGCTTTCGGACGGCACACTGCTGTTCCTCGATTCGCTGCTCGGCAAAGCGCTTGACATAGTACGCAATAAGCAGGCTGGCACCTCTCAGGAAAAACGTGAGTTTCTGCGCTCGCCGCAAAGGATTCTGCGCGAAGAGCTTCAGCTCGATAAAACCGAGGATGATGAAGCGGCTGATCGTCTCTTTATCGAAACTCAACAGTTTTCCGAGCGTGTAAGTGGCATTGAGATTTGGCAGAGGCCCGTCCTCCCATGGATCAAGCCCAAGCCGAATAGCTGGCTACCCGAAGGGTTTGGGCTGCGCGTCGGCGAACCGCCCGACGCTAAGTATATCGAGCTCGCTCCGGGCGAAGCGCAGACGATTGCCCAAGATGTCGAGCGCGCGATCGAATCCGGCTCAGAGACTATTGCTTGGGGCGATGATAGGATACCCGTCACCCATGCGACTCTGCAGTCGGCGCGTGCTATCGCGGATCTGGAACGCGAGATCATTCTCGATCAGGAGGGGCGAAGCGACGCGCACGGCGATGAAGAACCGCTTGAAACATTCTTTCTCCAAATTGGCGAGAATTTCGAACAGCTCGATTATGCGCGGCTTCCAAGGCCTGCATCCGACATCGCATTGTTCGAGGTGCCGCAGCTCCCGCGAGGTCTGGTTTCAAGCCCCAAACCGCATCAGTTGGATGCTTTTGCGTGGTTGACCGAAGCCTGGCAGCGGAAATTACCGGGAGTGTTGCTCGCCGACGATATGGGGCTGGGCAAGACATTTCAGGCGCTGATGTTTCTTCTATGGCTCCGCCAATCGAACACCAAGCCTGGTCCCGTCCTGCTTGTCGCACCAACCGGTCTGTTGAGAAACTGGCAGGCCGAGATTGCGCAGCATATTGTCCCTGGCGCCATGGGACCAGTCATCGAAGCTTTTGGCGGCAATCTGGCAGCATATCGCCGTAAACCGGGCAGTGACATTCGCGGTGGGACTTCGCGCCTTGAAGTGAGCGACTGGGACGAAGCCGGGATCGTGGTCACCACATATGAGACGATGCGCGATTATCACATGAGCTTCGCGCGAGTCCCTTTCGCAGCCATCGTTTACGATGAAGTTCAGAAGCTCAAGAACTCCGCTAGCCAGATGACCAGGGCAGCCAAGACGCTTAATGGTCGCCTGCAGATTGCTATGACTGGGACACCGGTTGAGAACAGGATTCAGGATCTCTGGTCGATTGCTGATACCGTTTATCCCGGGTTTCTTGGTTCAAGTCGGGATTTCGAGGCGACTTATCCGGCCATTGAGCATGAGCGTTTGACTGCGCTTCAGGAGCAGCTGATTGAGCGCGATGGAACATCGCCGCCCTTCATGCTCCGCCGGATGAAGGACGAGATCCTTACCGGCCTTCCTGAAAAACGGTCAGAAAAATATGCTGTAGAAATGCCCCCCGCACAGGCGCAGGCTTATGATCTGGTGCTCGCCCGAGCGCGGGCGCTGCGCGAAAGCGGCGAGCAGGGCGCGATGCTCAAAGTGTTGCATATGCTTAGGGGTACTTCGCTTCATCCCGAACCTCCGCGCGGCGTAGATGATATCCCTTCATACATCGCCCGGTCTGCACGATTGCAAAAGACCTTCGAGATATTGGAGTCGATCCAGGAGCGAAAAGAAAAGGTCCTGCTCTTTTGTGAAGACCTCGAGATGCAGTCATTCCTTGCTATGGCGATCCAGGAGCGCTTCGATCTTGATCAACGCCCGATGTGTATCAGCGGCAAAGTGCCCGGCCATAAGCGCCAGGATATTGTCAGCGCATTCCAGAGCTCTCCGGCACCCTTTGATGTTTTGATTCTGTCCCCCAAGGCAGGCGGTGTTGGCCTGACCATTACCGCTGCCAACAACGTCATTCATCTGTCGCGCTGGTGGAACCCTGCAGTCGAGGACCAGGCGACGGATCGCGTTTATCGCATCGGTCAGACCCGCCCGGTGACAATCCATATACCTATTGCTGTTCACCCTGATCCGGCAATCGGCCCGTCAAGTTTCGACCAGCGGCTCGATGCCCTCATGGAACGCAAACGTGCTCTCAGCCGGGGCCTGTTGATGCCGCCGGAAAGCAACCGTGATGTCGAGGACTTGCTTTCGGATGTTCTTGATGGACGAAACACTGACGACAGCAAAGACGCCGCCGTGGCCCCTTCATCTACGGAGATCCAGGCTGCTGACGTCGAAAGTGCCGAGACCGAAGAGGCGCAGCCGCTGGATGGCCAAGAGGGCACTGCAGATGCACCGACTGCTCTCCGGGTCCCGGATCCCGTCGAACCTGAGGCGGAAGAGCCAGCGCCCGCTGCCCGGCGAGCCGTTCTGTCTGTACGAACGCCGGTTGAGGCAGCTGAAGCCCGTACGCAAAGTGTCCAGCGCGTCGTTTACGAACAATATGAGCCAAGGGACTGGACGATCTTCGAGCAGTTTGTCCGTGAAGCCAGAATCGATGTTCTCGAAATTCAGGACCCCTATTGCTGTGCCGACGAGCAGGCGCGCGGGCGGCTGCTCAATTTCGTAAACCGGTTCTGTGACCTTGCTGCGAAGCTTGGTGAAGTCCAGATAGTGACCTTCGACGCGGACTCTGTGGATAAGCGCCTGCCGGAAACCAATGGCGATCAGCGTGCCGATCTCGAGGAGCGTTGGCAGCGAGCGATCGGATCCACCCCTTTGCATCTTGCACAGCGCTCGCGCCGCTCGAAGGGCGATTTGCACGATCGCTTCGTGAGGGCTGAGCTTGAGAATGGCGACGCGGTCATATGGGACTTAGGGCGCGGGATTGATGGCGTCATGAACGCCAAATGGTCGTGTGTTGTAAACGCATTTCATGACCAAAGTTCGGCCGGGCGCGGTCTTCGGGGGCGCATTCTACAAAAGAATCGGACTTTGCGTCCTTATCTATAAGTAAACGATAAGAGATATTTATTGAATAGACGTG
>JAHRVR010000017.1 GCA_019090585.1 Sphingomonadaceae bacterium | reverse complement strand
GCGTCCGGGTCAAACTGATCAATGACACGATGATGGCCCATCCGATCCACCTGCACGGCCATTTTTTCGAACTGGTCAACGGGGCGGATCAGGCCCACCAGCCGCGCAAGCACACGCTGGTTGTGCAGCCCGGTGGAACGGCAAGGTTTGATCTTACCGCCAATGAGCCGGGCGACTGGGCATTTCACTGCCACCTGCTCTATCACATGCATGCAGGGATGTTTCAGATCGTCACCGTGCGCCAGCCAGAAGAGCTTGGCGCATGAGCCGGGTTGTCCATCTCATCGCCGGGTGCCTGGCCGTTGCAGCTGTCCCGGTTTCCGCCCAGCCTGATGATCAACCTGCGGCCCATGCCGGTCATGCAGGCATGGGCCATGACCAAATGGACCAACATATGCGAGGCACAGGCAGCGCTCCGTCCGCAGATGCCGGGACCGGTCCAGCCAATGCCGCTGACAGCATCTGGGGCGCAGAGGCCATGCGCGAAAGCCGGGCGGCTTTGTTGCGCGACGTTGGCGGTATGCAGACAGGGCAGATACTGGTTGAGCGGCTGGAGGCGCGGCTGGGCAGGAATGACGTTTTTCTGTGGGATGTTCAGGCCCGTTACGGCGGTGACATTGATAAAGTCATGATCAAGTCAGAGGGCGAAGGTGAGGCTGGCGCTGATCTGGAAAGCGGCGAAGTGCAACTGCTATGGAGCCACGCCATCGGCCCCTATTTTGACCTGCAATCGGGTATACGGCAGGATTTGCAGGATAGGGGCGCCACCCATGCGGCGATCGGGATTCAGGGTCTCGCGCCCTATATGATCCATATAGCTGCCAGTGCCTTTGTGTCCCACCGGGGAAACCTGACGGCCAGAATTGAAGCGGAATATGATCAGCGCCTGACACAGCGCCTGATCCTGCAGCCCCGCGTCGAAGTGAACCTTTCCGCACAGGATGTACCGCAAACCGCTCTGGGCTCCGGGCTGACCAGTCTGGAGGCTGGATTGCGGCTGCGCTTTGCAATCAGCCCGCAATTCGCGCCCTATATCGGCTATGGATATGAACTGCGCACAGGAGAGACCGCGCGGCTGGAACGTGCAGCCGGAGAGAAAACCGAGGCGCACAGTTTTCTAGCCGGGATCAGAACCTGGTTTTAAACTAGGGGCCTTGACGAAAAGTTCTAAAACCGCTTCGTTTGGTTATGAAGTGTGCTGGATGGTGCACTGAGGATACTCTCTCCGCATCGCCTGAAAGCAAAACCGCAACAATTTGAGGCGGTAGAGCTTGGCAGATGCAAAGTTGATTCGTTAGCGCACTGGAGAACGACAGTATGACACGCCTGGCTGGAATAAATGCGATAATTACCGGAGCAGCGAGCGGCATCGGCAAGAGCACGGCGGAACGGTTTGTCGAACAAGGCGCAAAGATTGTCGTGGTCGATCGGGATCGGGCAAAGCTTGAGCGTGTGGCTGCGGAATTGAATGTCGAGCATATTGTTGGCGATCTTGCGCAGCGCGGTTCGCCCGCCGCCGTTGTCGAGGAAGCGGTCGCGCGCCTTGGCGGGCTCGATACTCTTGTCAACGCAGCCGGAATTCTCGTTAGTCAACCATTCGAGACGATCGACGAGGATCTCTGGGAGCAAGTATTCGCCGTCAACATGTTCGGCGTGGCATCAATGTGCCGAGCGGCGCTGCCCGCCTTGCGGGCATCAAGCAAGGCCTCGATCATAAATATCGCATCGGTCAACGCGCTGCGGCCCTCAGAAGGCACATCGGCCTATTCGGCAAGCAAGGCAGGCGTCCTGATGCTTTCCCGGAGCCTCGCCGAAGAACTCGCTCCCATCCGCGTCAACGCCGTCTGTCCAGGAATTGTCGATACAGGCATGACCGAAGGCTTCATGTCCGATCCAGAGATCCGTACTTCTATTGCGGCAATGAATGCCCTGAATACGATCGGAAAGCCGGAAGATATCGCCGGCGTCTGCGCCTTTCTCGCGTCCGACGACGCGCGTTTCATCAACGGTGCGCAGATCACTGTCGACGGGGGGATGACTTATAGCTGACAACAGCGATGCTGGATGAAAACCCGCATCTGAGCCAGCACAATCCGATTTGCACAACGCCGATATATCGGTCCGGGGAGGCGGCCGAATCTGGCGCCCTTATGCCATTCGGAGAATATCGGTTACGTCCTCTAGCGATCCGCAAACCCGGAGCAGCTGATCTTTCCCAAAGACGATCAGACACTCATCGTCGGAGCCGTCCACCAAGCGCACAAATTGCACGATCTCAGGGTTCACCGAGAATGTCTGCCCCCGTTTGTTCGACATCGTTACAAATGGTATCATTTCTTCGCCTTATTCGTTGTGCATGGATTGCGTGAACCTGACTGTTCGGGGCGATGGGACCGCATTCAATACCCCCGCATTTGGCGCTGCACTTCAGGTCCCGAGTTCAATTCCCCAAGTCAATTCCCCAAGTCACTTCAATGTCTCGAGCTGCTCGTTCACTTCCATCCAGCGGGCCTCGGTTTCCTCGATCACTTGTGCCAGTTCCGCTCTGCGAATGGACATTTCCGTGACGGAGAGGCCGGCCAGATGGGCCTCGGGCTTGTCTGGATTCATCATGGCGCGATCGATTGCCGCGCACTCTTTTTGAAGCTTCTCAATCGCCTTTTCAGCCACACTTGCCTTTGATTTGAGAAGACGCGCTTCCTCGCGCTCTTTGGCGAGGGTCTTGCGGTCTTTTTTAACAGGCCGGGGCGTATCGCCTGATTTCGGCTGGTTCCGGCCCAGCACGAAATCGATATAGTCTTCCATGCTCCCGTTATAGTCGTTCGCTCGCCCCTGATCGACCAGCACCAGCCGATCCGCCGTCAGCTCGACCATGTGGCGATCATGGCTGATCAGGATTACAGCGCCCTCATAATCATTGAGCGCCTGCACCAGTGCTTCACGCGCATCGACATCAAGGTGGTTGGTAGGCTCGTCAAGGATCAACAAATGCGGCGCGTCGCGCGTGATCAGTGCCAGCGCGAGCCGCGCGCGCTCACCGCCGGAAAGCTTGTTGACCTCTTGGGTCGCGCGGCCGCCCGAGAACCCGAAGCGCCCCAGTTGCGCACGAATATCTTTGGTCGGCTTGCCCTCCATCACGCGGGTCATATGCTCCAGCGGAGTTGCATCCCCGGCAAGTTCTTCCACCTGGTACTGGGTGAAATAGCCGGTCTTCATTTTGCCTGACGCGTGCACTTCCCCTTCCATCGGAGCAAGCTGCGCTGCGAGCAGACGCGCCAGCGTGGTCTTGCCGTTGCCGTTGCGGCCAAGCAGCGCGATCCGGTCATCGGGATCAATCCGCAAGTTAAGCCGCTGAAGCACTGGTTGATCCTGCGCATAGCCCACTGCGGCCAGATCCAGCGTGATAAGCGGGGGCTTCAATGGCTTTGGGTTGGGGAACCCGAAGCTCAGGCTCGGATCTTCAATGAGCGCCGCAATCGGCTGCATCTTCGCCAGCATCTTCGCTCGAGACTGCGCCTGCTTGGCCGTAGCGGTGCGGGCGCTGTTGCGCGCGACATAATCCTGCAGCTTGGCACGCTGCGCATCCTGCGAGGCCTTGGCGGCCTCAAGTTGGGCAACGCGCGCAGCTCGCAACCGCTCAAAACTGTCATAACCGCCAGGATAGAGAGTCAGCTTGCCGCCTTGCAGGTGCAGGATATTGTCGACCACATTGTTAAGCAGATCACGCTCATGACTGATGATGATCAGCGTGCCCGGATAGACTTTCAGGAAGTTTTCCAGCCACAGCGTCGCTTCAAGGTCCAGGTGGTTCGATGGCTCGTCAAGCAACAGCACATCAGGCTGCGAAAACAGCAAGGCAGCAAGGGCTACGCGCATTTTCCAGCCGCCTGAAAAACTGTCAAGCGGCTGCGCTTGCTGCTCCTCGTCAAAGCCAAGCCCGGTCAGGATGCGGGCTGCGCGTGACGGGGCGCTATAAGCGTCGATAGCCAACAGACGATCGTAAATGTCGCCCAGCCGGTCAGGATCGACGGACGTTTCCGCTTCTTCCATCAGCCGCGTACGTTCGGCATCGGCGGCAAGGACAGTTTCAAAAGGCGTAGCGCTGCCTTGCGGCGCGTCCTGGGCGATATAGCCCAGTTGCGTGCGCCGCGGCATTTCGATCTCTCCTTCATCGGGATCGATCTCGCCCATCATCACTTTCATCAATGTAGATTTTCCGGCGCCATTGCGCCCGATCAGCCCGACATGCGCGCCAGTCGATACCACAGCCGTAGCACGATCGATGATGGTGCGCCCGCCAAGCCGCACGGTGATTCCATTAATTGCTAGCATGGCCGCGCGCCTAGCAGGGCTGGGCGCAATTCCCAACCACAGAGAAGCGACAAGGCCGCCGCACATCCGCTGCCGCCCCGGAAATGGCATTGAGTGCGGCTTTCAAGCGCGCGCATGATCTCTCCCTGACGTGCATCATCGGAGAAATATGATCAATCGGGCATCCTTGCGATCACCGACCGCATGGCATCTGCAGCCAATTTCGCAGCCTCGGCTGGCGCGCGCTCGTGCAGCTCCTTGCTGAACACTTCAATCCCGATAGGCGCATCCACGCCAGCATCGCGCAACCTTGTCATCAGGTTCACCAGGCCGATCGCGCCGCTGCCGGGAAGCAGCCTGCCGCCCGTAATCTCCTCCCACACATCTTCAGAGGGCAATGGAGCGGCATCGCTGACTTGCAGCATGGATATGAGGGACGCGTGACGCTCAAGCTGATTGTCTGGGTCGGCCGGGCCGCGGTGGTAATGAAACGTGTCGAGCACGATGCCCCCATTGGGCATGTCTGCCTGCCCGACAATCTCGGCTGCCGCCGCAAGATCCTTTATGGCCGAGCCCTGGAAAAACTCGATATGGACCAGCAGGCCAAGAGCCTTGGCACGCTCGCAGGCACGGGCAAATGGTTCGGCAAGTTGTTCAGCTTCAACCGAGCCGGTCAACTCCACGAGGTTTATTGAGCGCGCACCAAGACTGGCGGCAAGATCGAACACGGCTTGCTGTTCGAATGGCCCGCCGCGCGAAATGAAATCGGGCACAACAACCGGGTCATAGTCCCAATCAACCAGCGCATCGAAATCCGCGATCTCCACCTGAGTGTCCTCAAGGAAACGGCGCACCGCAGCGGCCGAGCCAAGCCGCCCGATCGCATCGGCTGCGGCTTGCGGGCGCACGGACATACCGGCACAGCCAGAACCCGCCGCGGCCGCCGCAATCTCTTCAAATGTGGCATCCCTTACAGTCCCCGGACACAGTACAAGGTCACTGGATGTCAACATGCCTTATCCCTTCCCAACGGCCCCAGGGCCAGATCCTGACCAGCGATAATATTCCTGCTTGGTGAACCCGTTTCAACCCTCTAGGACACTCGTCAGGTAATTGATAATAACCGTGATAATCGCATATGCCCAATGACATCTTCGTCAGTTGCTTGATGGTGACGCTGCCCTCGGCGAAGCGCCTGAGCTTCGCCAAGAGAGCGATATCCGCATATTGCGCCCAGACACATCAGAACCGGGAACTGGTCATTGTGCACGAAAGTGACCATCCCGAGATCAAGAGGCATGTCGCCAAACTGGGCCGCGAAGATATCACGCTGGTCGAAGCGCCGCCGGGACTGACGCTTGGTGCACTGCGCAATCTGAGCCGTGCGGAAGCGCGCGGCACGGTCCACTGTCAGTGGGACGACGATGATATTTTCCATCCAGAGCGAATCGAGCGCCAACTTGCCGCATTGGTCGAAAGCGGGGCACAGGCAGTCGCTCTTGAGGATGTGTTTCAGTTCTTTCCCGCAACCCGCGAACTATACTGGCTCAACTGGCGGACGACACCCGCCACCGTTTTTCCCGGCACGCTTACCTGCCGCGCAGACGCCCCGATCCACTATCCCGAGACTGGAGACTCCGCGCGGCTGGGTGAAGATCTGGCGGTCTGCAAGCAACTGCAATCGGTAAAGGGGCTGAGCGCACTGGCCGGAGCGCCGCACCTTGTAATCTATATCAGCCACGGGGCGAACAGCTGGGACGACGGGCACCACGCGATGCTGGCGCGGGAACTGGGCCTTTCGGCGGGATTGCTGCGGCGGCGCGAGAAATGGATTCGCGAACATCTGACCGGGGTCGACCTGGGCCCGGGCCCGGTCACCTTGCGCGGCCCGAACGCAGTAGCCTTCACTCTGGAACGCTGATGGATTCTGGCTGGTCGAGCCGTTCCAGCTCCACATATTCACGGTAGACAAGTTCACCGGTGTCAATCGCCCGAAATTCAGTCTCGAACCCGGGGCCATTGGCATAGTTCAGCAAATGCCACGCTGGCGGCAGTCGGACCGCTCCGGTCCCGCCGAAAAGCAGGGGTGGGCGCTCCAATACAATGCGGTGGTCGAGTTGGCCAAAGAAGTAATGGCTCCAGTCCGCCTCGTTCCAGTGGTCGTCGGTCAGGATCCATGAAAAAAGGTCGATCGGGCGCCATCCGGTGCCTTCCACAAGGACTTCGACCCAACTGTGAATTACCGGCGCTTGGACATAGAGCATGTATCCGTTGACTATCCGCGCAGGTATCCCACGTGCCCTGCAAAGCGCAGCGAAGAGGGCAGAACCAAGCCGGCAATCGGTCCAGCCAGTTTCCAGGATCGTGTCCAGCGGCCTGACCGGATCAAGCCGGTCATAGTGAATCGCATCCACCGCAAGATGATCGAGAAAGAACGCCCAGAACCGGCGCATCACCGCCCAGGTGTCGCGCTCGTCCCCGGCAAGCCGGAGAGCAAGATCGGATACGCGATCGGTTACTTTGATCAAGCCCTCGTCCAGACACGTATATAGATCCACCTCGGCGGGATCGAGCGTGCCGGGCTGATCCGCGCATGGGGTCCGCCGGGTTGAGAAAGTGGCGCATATTCCCGCTGTGATCTCTCCACTTTGTGGAACCGCCGCGATCACATCGAGCCTTGCCGGTCCCGGCGCGCTTTCCACATCCACATCCGGCGGCGGAAGAAATTCGATCTGCAAGTCGCTCAACGCTTCGTCTTCAAGCGGCACCGGAAGCCGCAAACGAACGCGTTTACCAACCGGGCGGCCCGCAAGGTTGAAGCTGCGCCGTAAGGTAAATTTGTAGCGCCCTGTGCCCAGAGCCGCCGGGGGCGGCGGCAAGCTCTCCCCACCGGATAATCCATGCGTTTCCCGGATCAGCCGTCTTGCCGAGGGAATATTCTTCTGGCGAAGTGTCGGATCGCCCAGCTTGCGGCCAGCCCAGACCAGGAAATTCGTCACTTCCACCGGATCGAACAACCGCTCACCGCTGTCGGTCACATGGCAGGCCAAGCCCAGAGCGATCAACCCGTCAAGCGCGGCCCGCGCCTCTCTTTCCGCCGCATCGCGTTCACCGCGTCGCAACTCGAGCGGCCAGGCTCGAAGCATCAGGAAGTCGATGATTCGATCTTCTCTGACTGTGCGCCGCCATGCCTCGCCAAGGCCGGGAAACTTTATCATTCTGGTCTCATCCGGTCCGATTCACTACAGCCTTGGCCAAACCGCCCAGGTCCGCAACCGTCCGCACATTTGCGATAGCCCCCGCAAGCTGAGAGCCAGCCCCGATCACGATACCGCCCGGAGCGTGATTCCCCGATCGCATTATCGGTGCTTCACCCTCAAACCGACCAAGCGTGGGCGAGGTAACCGCGCTTGAAAACAGACCGCTCGCCCAATGGATGAGCAAGTCCGGAAGCTGATGCGCCCGCGATCCGGTCAACTCAGTGGAAGGCCGCGTGACTTGCGAAACAACGGGCTGCTGCGTTTCGGCATCTCGCAAACCGAGCACTTCCGCCTCAATCAATCGCAAGGCCGCTTCAAATGACGAACCCGCAAAGTTTGAACCGGCACGCGGAGCCTCTCCCTGCCGGGTAACGCGCAGCGCCGCACAGTTATCGTTATAATGCAGGACTGCACATTGGAATCGTGATGGCCCTGAATCGCTCTGTCCGGCCGATCGTCCGAAACCGCTTTTGTCCGGTGCCGCCAGAAGGGCATTCAATCGCTCGACAATAAGCGGCATAAGATGATCCAGACTCCCGTTTGCCACAAAGTCAGTCGGCGAGAACACCAGAACTTGCGCCGATGGACCGGCCTCGACCACCAGATCGCCTATCGCATCATCAAGGCCTTGCAGCACGGTCATCATCGGATCCCCGAGCCGGTTCATTATTGACGGATCGTGGGCGGGGTGGCGCAGGTCAAGATCGAAAAAGGCATGGTTGGCGCAATGCGCTTCCTTGAAACCGATAGCGAACAGGTCCCATTCCTCTGACGCAAGATAATGCAGACCCGCATCGCGCTTCATGGCGATGCTCGTGCGCCAGTTCCCGGAAATTTCGCCGATTTCCTCGTCTCTGGAACCATAGCGAAGATAGTTGCACCGGCTGAGTGGAGCGGCTCCGAACTTCTCCAGAACATCCTTCGAAAGGGACGTTGGCTGACTTCGAGGCCTTGGGAAATACCGGCCGTGAACGAGCCAGTCGACAAGATGAATGCCGTTGATCGGCCTGGGATTGCGGGATTTCGGGATATCGAAGATAGCGACCCTGTTACCCTGATCTGACAATTCATCCCAGAATGCGACATGCCCCCCTTCATGCCAGTAAGCCTTGGTCAACTGGCCGCCTTTGCCCTCAAGCCAGTAAAGGTAGCGTCCGTGCTCGCCAAGATCGACCGAATATTGAAACGATGCCCAAAGCGCATCGTCTGTGAGGCCAGGCGGCGCGGTCAGGCGGCGCATGCTTCCTCGGCCCCGCAATGCCGCCAGGTTGGGCAAAGTGCCGTCGGCGCTATACTGATCGAGCAAATGCCCGTCGGCACCGTCGAGACCAATCATAAGGATTCGGGTGCCCACGAATTCGCATTCTCAAATTTCACACTGTCTGACAACTGGCTTGCGAAGCATCTGGCACATTCTGCGATCTATTGCAGTGCCCCATCGAAGCGCTCCGCAAGAGCAGTAAACCCCATTATTTCCGCCAAAAACGATTGCCCAGGGTCCGCCACGATCCTGCTCTGTATATACGGATTTCATCACCGATCCGGCTTAGCGGTTGCCAGAAATTGCCGGGCACGTCACTTTTCCTGTCAGAAGTATTAGTCACGGCACGAATGCGGCAAGTTCCCATGGCCGCAGGGATTGTCTCAAAGACTTGGGAGTGGCCGATCATGTATTATCCTGGCGCAATGCCGAAACGGGCCCGTCTAGGCGGTCTGGAGATTGAATATCTCGACGAGGGCAGTGGCCCGGTCATTCTTTACCTGCATTCGAGTGAAGGCGCGGATCCCGATTCCAAGCTGCTCAACACACTCAAGAAGACGCATCGCGTGGTGATGCCCGCCTATCCGGGTTTCGGCCTGAGCGAGACGGCATCGTACATCAAGACGGTCGATGACATGTCATATGTCTGCCTCGACCTCATGGAACAGCTTGACCTTCGCGATGTAACAGTGGTGGGCAGTTCGCTTGGCGGCTGGCTGGCGGTTGAACTCGCTACAAAGGCCTCAGACCGGATCGCACGGCTGGTGCTGGACAATCCTCTCGGGCTGCGCTTCCAGACTTCTCCAACAGAGCGCGATTTCCCGGATGTCTTCCAGGATCTTCCCTCGGAATGGTGCGCCTATTTCTCGGCAAGCGAGCCGACAGACGAGCGTGACTGGACTACGGTATCAAAGGACGTCGCGCTGCGCGGTGCTCGCAACCGTGAAGCCTTCACAAAAATGGGCTGGTCTCCTTATCTGTATAGCCGAGTGCTTTCTGGCCGGGTCCACCGCGCGACGGTGCCGACGCTCTTGCTCTGGGGTGATCAGGACAAGCTCGCATCACGCGAATATGCCGAGAAGTATGCCGCGGCGCTGCCCAACGCCAAATTGAAAGTCATCGAGGGCGCCGGTCATTTCTCTTTCCTGGACAAGCCTGAAGCCGTAGCCAGCGCCGTGCTGGACTTTGCGGATCAGAAGCAAACTGCGTGAGGTCATCATGGACGTCTATTTTTTCTGCGAACAATCTCATCACCCCGCATGGGACAAGTTTGACGGAATGCTCCGCGGGGACATTCCCAACAAGTTTGGTGATCCGGATGTATCCTCACGCCTGTTGAACGAATACCTCGACATGTACACCCTTGCCGACGAGTGCGGCATGAACGTCATGGTCAACGAGCACCACATCGCATCGTCCTGCATGAACGTTTCGATTACGCTGACGCTGGCCGTACTCGCGCGGGTCACCAAGAAGGCGCGGCTGCTGGGGCTCGGCTCGATCATCACAAACCGACTCGATCCGATCCGCGTTGCCGAGGAATATTCCGTTGTCGACAGCATTTCGGGCGGCCGCCTGGACATGGGGCTGGTCAAGGGCGCGGGTTGGGAGCTTTATGCTTCCAATTCCAACCCTTCGGGAGGAATGGACCGGTTCTGGGAAGCACACGACCTGATCCTTGAGGCCATGACCCGGCGCGAGCCATTCAGCTGGGAAGGCGAGCATTTCGACTATCGGAAGGTCAACTTGTGGCCCCGCCCGGTGCAGCAGGACCATCCGCCGGTCTGGTTTACCGGCAACAGCCCGGGCAGCGCCCGGCTTGCGGCCGAAAAGGGATACGTCAACGCCGCCTTCCTGACCGGACCGGGCGCAAAAGTGCCTTTCGACGCCTATCGCGAAACCTACGAGGCCACATTTGGCAAGAAGCCAGCTGATGATCGCCTTGCATACCTTGGCATGGTCTCGTGTTCACGTGACAAGGCGCAGACCGAACGCAACATCAAGGCGATGCGGGCTTACCTTGCCAGTGTTGCCCGCATGCGGCCGGCACATATGATGCCTCCGGGCTATGCGCCGCCCGAAGCGTTCGTGCCAATGATGCAGGCACCGCCCAAGGGCGCAGGCGGCGGTCCCTTTAACATGGGCACCGCGACCGATGAGGAATTGGCCAAGGCCGGCATCATGTTCTGGGGAGAGCCAGAGCGTGTTGCCGATCAGATTTCCGCATTCAACGAAATGGTGGGTGGGTTCGGCCACTTCCTCCTGATGGGCCAGAATGCTCATCAACCTTACGAGGATGTACGTGACAGTCTCGTCCTGTTCGGCGAGCACGCTCTGCCCGAACTGGAAAAGATCGGTGGATCCTCGGCTTCGTCGAAGGAAAGCGTCACCGCTTAAGTTCCCTGGCGGGCAGGCAAACGGTTTTGCCTGCCCGCCATTTCGCATCGACCACATGAAATTTCAGCCACTGCAACGCGTTGCCATTTTCTCACCTCAGCATTGACCGTGCGTCACGCCGCTCTAATCTGCGCGGCCTCAATCAACGCTCGGTCAAGAAGTGGGAGAGAGCATGTCGGAATTTGACTTCAATGGCGCGCATGTGGTGGTGACAGGCGGAGCAAGCGGCGTGGGGGCGGCTCTGCTTGATGTGCTTGACGAACTCGGCAAGCCGAGAGTCACCGTTCTGGACATCAACCAGCCATCCGGTCCGCATTCGGCTTATATCCAGACAAACCTTGCCGACCCCGCCTCTCTCGATGCGGCAGCCGCGCAAATTGGCGGCCCCATTGATGCCCTGTTCAACAATGCCGGGGTCGCTGACACAAGCCAGCGTGACATCGTGCTTGCCGTCAACTTGCTGGCGCCGATACGCTTGACCGAAGCCTTGCAGCCCAAGATCCGCGATGGCGGCGCGGTGGCTATCACCGCATCGGTGGCGGGCATGAACTGGCCGCAACGCTTTGCCGAAATTCAAGAACTGCTTTCGCTCGATGGCTGGGATGCCAAGTCTGCCTGGCTGGATGGCCGGGACCTGGGTGTCGATACTTATTCCTTTACCAAGGAAGTCATGCAGGTCTGGACCATGCGCGACGCCACGCGCCTGCGCCAGAACGGCATCCGCATCAACAGCGTGTGCCCGGCCCCGATCGAGACACCGCTGCTTGCCGATTTCCGTGAGACGATTGGAGAGGCCGGCATCGATTTTGGAATCCAGCACTCCGGAGGACGCCCGGTCAGCCCCCGCGAGGTTGCAACAGTGCTGGCTTTCCTCGCCAGTCCGGCAGCCTCGTTTGTCAGCGGCCAGAACCTGGACATTGACCTCGGCTTTCGCGCATCCCTGGCAACAGGCATGCTGGACAGCTCTGCGGTCCGCGCCTCCTCTTCTGGCAAGGAGTAAGCCGTGTCACGGGCATCGCTTGCAGAGCGTTCGATACTGATAACCGGCGGCGGCACCGGGATCGGAGCAGCCTGCGCCGTAATGGCCGCGCGGGAAGGTGCCCGGATCACGATTTGCGGCCGGACCGAAAGCAAACTGGAGGAGACGGCTGCCAAGATCCGCAGCGAAGGCGGAGCGGCCCATGTGGTTACAGGCGATGTGACAGCCGAAGACGATGTGATGCGGATCATCGAGGAAGCCGTGAAGTTTGGCCGCGGGCTGCATGGGCTGGTTGCCAATGCCGGCGGAGGAACCGCGCCTGCGCCTTTTCACCTTCAGGAAGCAGACGAGTTCCTGCGGGTGCTGCATCTCAATGTCCTGTCCACCATGCTGTGCATCAAACACAGCGTAAAGCACATGGCCGATGCCGGCGGCGGGTCATTCATCGGCATGTCCTCTCTCGCCGGGCATGTCACCCACCCCTATTTCGGCCCCTATACAGCCAGCAAGGCCGCAATCGAAACCATGATCAAGAACGCCGCTGACGAGTATGGAGGCGTCCAGATCCGGTTTAACGCGATCCAGCCCGGCTTCATCGAAACCGAAATCATGGAAGGGATTGAACGCGGCGGAGCAGTCTGGGACAGCTATGTCAGCCAGACACCGATGGCCGGCGTTGGCCAGCCTGACGACATCGCGCACAGCGTGCGCTTTCTGCTTTGCGATGAATCGCGCTGGATTACCGGGCAGATTATCGCCGTCGATGGCGGGAACTGCCTGCGCCGCGGACCGGATTACAGCGCCGGGGTGGAACACAGATTCGGCGCCGATGCGGTCTCGCCAGCGCGCATCTAAAGTGCAGCGTCAACTACCCCGAAAAATTCAAACGAATCGGCACGCCGCTGGCCGCCGCCAATCGATCAATCGCGGCGCAGGCGGCTATATAGTTAGCGAAGCCGACCCCCTCAGCCCACAGTTGCAACCATATTCTTGTTGCCGTCCTGCTCGGTCCAGACGCTCGCACCATCCTCGCCTGCCTGCCCGCAAACAAACAACGGCGCACCGGCAAAAGCGGGCTGCTGGCCGCGGAACGAGAATTTCGAGATCGGCCCATCCATATTCCGGGCTGCAAGGTCGATCAGCAACGTCGCCTGCAAAGGCCCGTGGACGACCAGCGCCGGATAGGCTTCTTCATCGCGCGCATAAGGCAGATCATAATGGATGCGGTGGCCGTTCATGGTCAGCGCCGAATACCGGAACAGCATCACCGTGTCTGGCGATACCTGCTCACACCACGGTGCATCCGGC
>JAHRVR010000016.1 GCA_019090585.1 Sphingomonadaceae bacterium | reverse complement strand
CAGATGTGTATAAGAGACAGGGACTTGTGGCCGCACTGCTTCTTACTATCGCGCAAGTGGCGCGGTTTACGACCGGCTCGGACATGGCCTTTCCGCAGATTGGCATGCCGAAACAGAGCGTCGAAGGCGACGAGACGCGCATCCCCATGAGCCGCGACGGCCATTTTTGGCTTGATGCGTCGATTAATGGCAAACCGCGCCGGTTTCTGGTCGATACCGGAGCGACCTTGACCGCGATTTCCGAGACCACGGCAATCGCGGCCAGCGTGCCTCAGAAAAGCCTGGGTCAGACAATCCTGATGCGCACCGCCAACGGTGAGATCAGGGCCGAGCTGGCTACGATTGGCGAGCTGCGTTTCGGCAATATTGTCGCGCGTGATCTTGACGCCGTGGTAGCGCCGGGGCTTGGCGAGACGAATGTCATCGGAATGAACCTGCTGTCCCGGCTTTCAGGCTGGCGAGTGGAGGGAAAAACCCTCATCCTCATCCCGAATAGTGAACTACAACATACTGTAAATTAAAACTTGTTGTCCTTCGGGAACCCGGTTGGCGGCAACCTTCCCGCACCGCCTCGCGCGACGCGCCAACCCAGCAGGTCGGTCTCGGTCCGCGTTCGGCCCGTCTTTCCGCCCATGGTCCAGCTCAGGCCTTCTTCCAGTTTCAGCGTTGTTGCATCGGACAATCCGCCATCTCGATAGCGTTGCAGGGTTACGCCCTGCCCTTTCGCCATCTCGGGCATTTCCGAAAGAGCGAAGATCACCAGCTTGCGATTATCGCCTATGACAGCAACCTGATCGTGCCCCTCGGGAATTTCACGCGCCGCAACCAGCTTCACACCAGATTTGCAGCCCATCACTGCGCGCCCCTTGCGGGTTTCGGCCAACATGTCATCGGACAGTGCCACAAAGCCCTTACCTGCACTGGATGCCAGCAACAGCTTCATCCCGGGCCTGTGCGTGATCATGCTGACGATCTGCGCTTCGGCATCGATGTCAATCATCGTGCGCACAGGCTCTCCAAAACCGCGCGCACCGGGCAACTTGTCCGCTCCGAGTGTGTAGAACCGGCCATTGTCACAAACGATCAATAGCTTGTCGGTGGTCTGCACGTGCTGCGCAAAAGCGAAATCGTCGCCTTCCTTGAACTTGAAGTCGCCATCCAGCGCGACATGGCCTTTTGCGCCGCGCATCCATCCGCGCTGTGAAAGAATGACAGTGACCGGTTCCTTCTCGATCATCGCATCCATGCTGAATTCCACGACCGGAGCCGATTCCGCCACCGTTGTCCGGCGCCGGCCAAGCTCTGTATCCTCGGCATAGTCTTTGCGCAGCATAGCAAGGTCCCGCTTCAGCCGCGTTCGCTGACGAGCGGGCGAGGCGAGCAGCTTTTCCAGCTCATCCTGCTCCTTGAGCAGCTTCTCGCGCTCCTGACGCAGTTCCATCTCTTCCAGCTTGCGCAAACTGCGCAGCCGCATGTTCAGGATCGCCTCGGCCTGCCGGTCGGTAAGGCTGAATTCCTTCATCATCACCGGCTTGGGCTCATCCTCTGTCCGAATGATCTCAATGATCCGGTCGAGATTGAGGAAGGCGATAATATAGCCTTCGAGCAGCTCAAGCCTTGCCCCGATCTTATCGAGCCGGTGCTGCGAACGCCGCGTCAAGATGTCGATCTGCGACCCGATCCAGTGAGTCAGCAGCTCTCTCAGCCCCATAACCATCGGCGTGTGGCTGGCATCGAGGACATTAAGGTTGAGGGAGAAGCGCCCCTCAAGATCGGTCAGGCGGTAGACGCTTTCCTTGAGCAGTTCGGGATCGACATTGCGGCTGCGCGGCACCAGCACAATCCGCAAATTTTCATCGCTCTCGTCGCGCACATCCTCCAGGATCGGCAGCTTCTTATCACCAATCAGCGTAGCAATCTGTTCGATCAGCTTGGTCTTGGGCAACATGTAGGGGATTTCGGAAATGACCAGTTGCCACTGCCCTGCACCAAGCTTTTCGATACCGCTGGCTTCCCATTCGCCAGAATCTTCCCGTCCAACCGAGAACCGGCCGCGCATACGAAATGAGCCCTTGCCGGTCTCATAGGCCGCCGAAATCACGTCTGGACTGTCAACAACCAGACCGCCGGTCGGGAAATCCGGCCCCTTGAAAACCTGCATCAGATCGCAATGCTGGGCATGCGGATTGTCAATCAACAGCAGACTGGAATCGATCACCTCGGCGACATTGTGGCTGGGAATGGACGTGGCCATGCCCACGGCAATGCCCGTCGCCCCGTTGGCCAGCAGATTGGGGAACAGGCCGGGGAAAATCTCCGGCTCCTCATCCTCACCGTTGTAAGTCGGATGAAAATCGACCGTGCCCTGATCCAGGCCCGCCATCAAATGAATCGCGGTCTTGGTCAGCCGCGCTTCGGTGTAGCGATACGCAGCAGCATTATCGCCATCGATATTACCGAAATTGCCTTGTCCCTGAACCAGCGGGTAGCGCAGTGACCAGTCCTGCGCGAGGCGGACCATCGCATCATAGACCGAAGCATCCCCATGCGGGTGATACTTACCGATCACATCGCCGACAACGCGGGCGGATTTCTTGTAGGCATTGCCCGGATCGAGCTTGAGCTGGCGCATGGCCCATAGCAGCCGACGATGGACCGGCTTCATCCCATCGCGCAAGTCCGGCAAGGACCGCGCCGTTATCGTTGAGAGCGCATAGACCAGATACCGCTCAGACAGAGCGGCATCGAAAGGCGCATCGACGATAGCGTCGAAGGGATCAGGTTCGTCTGTGGTGGTCGCCATTGCGGGATCGCCCTAGCAACGAGACGGCCTGAACGGAACTCACGCAACGCGCTTTATCCGCAGGGTTTGTATGGATCGCATCGTCTGCCACAAAAAACCGGCAACCGCATTTGCGTGCGATGTGTCAGTCAATCTGCATGTCACGCCAGACATCAGGTATGTGCACTTCAATACCGTCCAGCGCGTCGGTCAATTCAATCTGACAGGAAAGACGGCTTCCGGCAGAGACACCCGCCGCCAGATCAAGCATGTCTTCTTCTTCGGCTGATGCCGGACTGAGCTTGTCGAACCACTCAGAACCAATGACCACATGGCAGGTCGAACAGGCCATCTGACCTTCGCACGTCCCCTCCAGCGGCATTCCCGCGGCCTGGCCCAGTTCGAGCAGGTTCGCTCCCTGCTGACCCTCAGCCATGATTTTCTCGTCCTTCGCAGTAACGAAGCAGACTTTAACCAATTCAAACCCCTTGCGCTTTAGCTGTAGCGTGTATCTTTGCGCAGGCATCCTCCAGTTCCCTAAACTCCGTATACCGTCCAAATCCGATACGGATAGAGCTTTTTGCCTCACGATCGTCCAACCCGATAGCGCGAAGCACGTGGCTGGAGCGGCCCGAGCCGCTCGCACAAGCTGAACCGGCGGAAAAAGCAATGTTCCGTAAATCCGACATCAGCCGAGCAACATCGAGCCCCTCGCGCCGCAAGTTAAGATTGCCATGCCAGCGCTGCTCATCCGAGCCGTTGAGTGTCCAGTCCGAAAGAATCCCGCGTGCGCACTGCCAAAGACGCTCCATATGCGCCGCATCAGATGTCATGTGCTGGGCCGCAAGCTGCGCCGCCGCGCCAAAACCAGCACACAAAGCCGGGCTGAGCGTACCGGATCGCAATCCCTGCTCCTGCCCTCCTCCGTGGATGATCGGCGAGAGCTCCACACCGTCGCGGACCCACAGAGCACCGATACCCTTCGGCCCATAAATCTTATGGGCAGACAGCGCGATCATGTCAGCATTATCTGGCGGTGCGATCTTGCCCGCACCCTGCACCGCATCGCAGAGGAACAGCGCACCTGCAGCCTGCGCTCTGCCAGCAATTTTCTCAACCGGTTGAATCGTGCCAATCTCATTGTTGACTTGCATGACAGCAACAAACTGCGTGCCATCCGGAATAGCGATGTCGTCCGGCACAATGCCGTCGCTGCCACATTCCAGAAAATGAACCTGCGCCCCGCTGGCCGCCGCAGTATCCAGAACACCTGCATGTTCGATGTTCGAAACAGCAATGACAGAAGGCTTGCGGCCTAGGATCGCAAGGTTCAGCGCCTCGGTCGCGCTCCCGGTGAAAATCACCTTGCCTCCGGTTGGCAGCAGCGCGGCCACTTGCTCTCGCGCCACTTCCACAGCTGCGGCGGCTGCGCGTCCCGGCCGATGCGGGCTATGCGGGTTTGCAAAGCCGGGCGCTTCGGGGCCGGCCAGCCAGGGCAGCATAGCCTCGCGCGCTTCGGGGGCGAGCGGCGTGGTCGCCTGATAATCGAGGTAGATCATGATGCCACGCGCCCTTGGGCAATGCCGGTCCATGCCGAAACGAAACGGCCTATATCCGCCTCGCTCGTCTCGCGGCCAATGCTGACGCGAATAACTTCGGATGCGGCAGCGTCATCCAGCCGCATGGCCGAGAGAACACGGCTGGATTTCAGCGAGCCGGATGAACAGGCGCTGCCCGCCGAAACCTCTATCCCCATGCCATCAAAACGGATCAGCTGCACTGCCGATGCTACTCCGGGCATACGGTAGCAGCCAATGGTGGCGATACGCTCTGCCGATGCGGCAATGACCTCGCCCCCGGCCGCTTCAATACCGGAGTCGAGCATGGCGCGCAGGGGCAATACCTGCTCAAGCCAGCCATTGCCCTCTTCCAGCGCCGCGGCCATGCCCAGAACTGCTGGCAGGTTTTCGGTTCCGCCGCGATAGCCGCGCTCCTGCCCGCCGCCCGGCCGCATCAATGCCCAGTCCCGCACCAACAGGGCGCCCACACCGATTGGCCCGCCAAACTTGTGCGCGGCGACAGCAAGAAAATCGGCGTCCGGCAGATCGATCTTGCCCGCGCCCTGCGAACAGTCCGCCAATAAACAGCCGCCCGATTCGCGCACTACTTTCGCAATTGCGTCCAGTGGCTGGATAACCCCCGTTTCACTATTGACCTGCTGCACCGCAACCAGGCCATCGAGCCTTGCCAAAGCCGGATCGACCAAGCCGCACTGGTCAACATCCAACCGCGCGACACCAACCGCGCGGCGCAGCACAGCATCGTGCTCAACAGCGGAAACGGCGACCAGCGGCTTGCTGCAATGGCTGACAGCAAGCGAGAGCGCCTCGCTTGCGCCCGATGTGAAAATTATTTCGCCGTTCCAGCCAAGCGCAGCAGCGATCTGCGCGCGCGCCTCTTCAAGCGCCGCGCGTGCCACCCGGCCCGATTTATGAGGGCTCGATGGGTTCGCCCAGATCGCGAATCCGGCGTTCATGGCATCGCGAGCCGCCGGTAAAAGAGGCGTGGTCGCGGCATGGTCTAGATAAAGTATGTCAGCTCGCATCAGTCAGACGTTGTTTTTGGGGCAGCTATTTCTATATAGCGCTCAATCCCTTTTTGATACGTCCCTTGCGAGCAGACCGATTTTACCGGGCAATCGCTGGACGTTGGCTTCAATTTGTCAGGTCAACAAATGCCATCAGTTATCTTTCCAGGCCCCGAGGGCCGTCTCGAAGGCCGTTTCCAACCCGCATCGAAGCCACGCGCTCCGGTTGCGATGATTCTCCACCCGCATCCTCAGGCGGGCGGGACGATGAACGACCGGATCACGCAGCAACTCTACAAGACTTTCGTCGATCGCGGCTTTGCCACTTTGCGCTTCAACTTCCGCGGTGTGGGACGCAGCCAGGGCAGTTTCGACAATGCGATTGGCGAACTTTCAGATGCCGCTGCGGCGCTGGACTGGGTGCAGAGCATCCATGCCGAAGCATCGAGCACATGGATTGCAGGCTATAGCTTTGGCGCGCTGATCGGCATGCAATTGCTTATGCGCCGGCCGGAAATTCGCGGTTTCATCTCTGTCGCTCCGCCAGCGAATATGTACGATTTCAGCTTTCTGGCGCCCTGCCCGGCATCAGGCATTGTCGTGCAGGGCACTGCCGATACGGTCGTCACTCCTGTCGGAGTGCAAAAGCTGGTCGATAAGCTGCGCACGCAAAAGCACATCACGATCCACCATGACGAGATTCCGCGCGCCAACCATTTCTTTGAAAATGAACTCGATGAAATGATGCGCTCGGTCGACAATTATCTCGACATGCGGCTCTCGCCGGACTGCCCGATCAAATAACCCGGCAGAGCGTTTGGCGACTAGGGCACTGCTTTTCCCGGCACGCCACTCAAAAGCGATCCCCCGCGCGAATCGGGGACTGCCCATATCGCAACATTGCCCGCGATTACGGCTGCGAGCAGCGCCATGAGAAGCGCCTGCTTGCGCGCATGTCTTTGCAGCCAGAGGTAAAATGCTCCGCCAGTCAGCGCAATCGCGGTCAGTACCATCAGGGACAGGGCTATCGCCGCCATATTTCTTCCTTCCGCGGTGTGCCTAGACCATCCGGCCTGACCGGGCAAAGATTGCCCGGCCTTGCCCTGACAGTTTGACTTATCGGCGCGGTGCGGACAATTTTCCCGCATGAATCAGGCATTGGTTACACGGCGCGGCGCGCTGACACTTCTTGGCGCGGCCAGCGCTTCCGTTGCTCTAGGTGCCTGCGCGCACGGTGGTTTCCCCTCTACTGCCAGCGATCGCACAAAAGACCTGCTTGATGAGATTGCCTGGCGACTGCTCGCGGCGCGGCCTGAAGAGGCCACCGCGCTGGGTATCGACAAAGGCCTGCACGCCGGTTTGCGCCGCAAGCTTGAAGACAAATCGCCCGAAGGCGTGGCCCGGCTTGCCTCACTGATCGAGAGCGACCTTTCCGCAGTGAGAAGCGTTTCTTCAGCAGGATTGGATAGCGCGGCACAGACAAGCCTGGCCGTCATCGAAAGCGCCTATTCCAGCGCGCTGGAAGGCTTTGCCCTGCCCTATGGAGACGTCGCGGTCGGCGGCTGGCGCAACACGCCTTATGTCGTGATCCAGAATGTTGGCGCTTATCTCGACATCCCGCGCTTCCTTGATTCGGGCCATCCGGTCCGCAATGCCGGCGATGCCGAGGCCTATCTGGACCGGCTATCGCAAATGCCCGCCCAGCTCGATGGTGAGCGCGAAAGAATTGCGATTGCCGAGGCAGGAGATCTTGTTCCGCCCGATTTCCTGCTCGACCGGACAATCGCGCAGATGGAGCGCACCATCCGCGATCAGGCGGCAGGCGGCATCCTTGTCCAGTCACTGGCAAAGCGGTGCACGAATATCCCGGGAAACTGGGAAGCACACGCGCAAGGCATCGTCACATCGGCAGTCCTTCCCGCACTGCAACGCCAGCTCGATGCACTCAAACGCCTGCGCGCCGCCGCCAGCGGTGCCCCGGGAATGCGGGAACGCCCCCACGGATCAGCCTATTACGCATGGTCCTTGAAGGCCGCTACGACGACACCGACCGGCCCCGATGACGTGCACGCGATGGGCATGGATGAGCTGACCGCGCTTCATGCGCGCATGGACCCGATCCTTCGCAAGCTGGGATATTCTGGCGGCTCAGTGGGGGAACGCATGGCGGCGCTGTCACATGACCCGCAGTTCAGGTTCCCCGAAGGCGGTCCGGGCAGAGCCGAAATCATGCGCTTCGTCCGGGAACGGATTGACTGGATTACCGGACAGATGCCGCGCGCATTTCGCACCCTTACCAGCGGCAATGTCGAAGTCAGGCGGCTCCCTCTTGCGGAAGAACCCGGTGCGCCTACAGCTTATGGCGGGCCTGGCTCTATCGACGGATCGATCCCCGGCAAGATGTGGATCAACCTTGGCACGACCCAGCTTCACCGCAAATATGACTTGCCCACGCTGGTCCATCACGAGACCGTGCCCGGCCATGTCTGGCAGGGCGAATATGCCAACCGCCTGCCGCTGATCCGTTCAATCCTGCAATTCAACCCCTATAGCGAAGGCTGGGCGCTATACGGCGAGCAGCTTGCCGATGAACTGGGAGCCTATGAGGACGATCCGGTCGGCAAGCTGGGTTATCTGCAAAGCCTTGCTTTCCGTGCGTGCCGCATGGTGGTCGACACCGGGCTCCATGCAAAAGGCTGGTCGCGCGAACGGGCGGTGGAATTCTTCGTCACGCGCAATGGCAACACGCGCGCGGAAGTGAGCAGCGAGGTCGATCGCTATTGCAGCTGGCCCGGCCAGGCGTGCGGATACAAGATCGGACACAGCGAAATCCTGCGCCAGCGGGACCGGGCGATCAGTGCCCTGAAAGGCCGGTATGACTTGCGCGATTTCAATCAGTCGCTGGTTGATGGCGGCAACGTCCCGCTCAATGTCCTGGCCGACAACGTGACCCGCTACATCGAAGACAATGTCTAGTCAGGCCGCGACGGGAGCCGCATTGCGCACGCCTTCGTCGACATGCGCTTCGAACTGCGCAAAATTGTCGATGAACTGGCGCACCAGATCCTGTGCTGTCTTGTCATAATCCTCGGCGCTGGCCCATGCCGAACGCTGATCAAGCAGGTTCTGGTCAACACCCGGCGCCGAGACCGGAACCTCGAACCCAAAATTCGGGTCTTCACGGAACTCAACATCATTGAGGCTGCCATCAAGCGCCGCGTTGAGCAGAGCGCGCGTCGCCTTGATCGGCATCCGACTGATACCGTCCTGGGTCGCCTTGCCGCCAAACCAGCCAGTATTGACCAGCCAGCACTTCACGTTGCCTTTGGCGATGCGCCCTTTCAGAAGATTGCCATAAACCGAAGGATGGCGCGGCATGAAAGGGGCGCCAAAACATGTGGAGAACGTCGCCTGCGGTTCAGTAACGCCGATCTCGGTGCCCGCGACTTTGGCGGTGTAACCCGAAAGGAAGTGATACATCGCCTGATCCGGCGTCAACCGAGCAATCGGAGGCAGCACACCAAAAGCATCGGCTGTCAGCATGATGATGTTCGCGGGAACTGGCCCTATATTCTCTTCCGAGGTGTTCGGAATGAAATCGATCGGATAGGCACCGCGAGAATTTTCGGCGAGCGAGGCGTCGTCAAAATCAAGCTCGCGCGTGACCGGATCGATAACGACATTTTCCAGCACCGTGCCAAAGCGGCGGGTCGTCGCATAAATCTCCGGCTCAGCCTCTTCGGACAGGCGAATCATCTTGGCATAGCAGCCGCCTTCGAAGTTAAAGACGGCCGTGTCCGACCAGCCATGTTCATCATCGCCGATCAATGTGCGGCTGGCATCAGCTGAAAGTGTGGTCTTGCCGGTGCCGGACAGGCCGAAAAATACCGCCGTCTTGCCATCCGCGCCGACATTGGCCGAGCAGTGCATCGGCATCACGCCCTTGGCGGGAAGCAGGTAATTGAGGATGCCAAAAACGCTTTTCTTCATTTCACCGGCATAAGCAGTGCCGCCGATGAGGATCAGCTTCTCCGAAAAATTGACCGCAACAACGGTTTCACTGCGACAACCATGGCGCGCCGGATCGGCACGGAAGCTCGGCAGGTCGATGATTGTATATTCAGGCGCAAAAGCCTCCAGCTCGCTCACATTCGGGCGCACCAGCAGCGTGCGGATAAACAGGTTATGCCAGGCAAGCTCGTTGATCACCCGCACGTTGACGCGGTGTTCAGGCTGTGACCCACCAAACAGGTCCGCATCGTAAAGCGTTTCCTTGTCACCCAGCGCGGCAAAGAAATCCGCCTTGAGCGCCGCGAAATTCTCAGGCGTCATCGACACATTCACATCGCCCCACCACACGGTATCTTCCGTCTCCGCATCGCGAACGATAAATTTGTCCTTGGCAGAACGCCCCGTGTGGCTGCCGGTTTCGACCACGAAAGGCCCCTGCGCGGCAAGCAGCCCCTCTGCGTTCGCTATCGCATGCTCCACCAATGGCGCCGTTCCAAGATTGGCGTGGATCATCGCCTTGGTATCAATACCCTGACGATCAAGTGGGAAGCTCAACGAAGCGGTGGTCAAGATGCTCTCCATGCAGTGCGCGGCCAATATTCTGGAGACCGGCAACTGGTAGACAAAGGTTTCAGAAATCGAGCCGCGCATAGTCCAGAGGTCCCGGCACGTCAATTTCGTCCGGCTGTGGAAACTTCCTGACAATCGGCAATTGTATAATTTCCCACGCGGCCTGCCTTCCCGATCGGCGTTGTCAGGCGGCGTTCAAGTGGCTAGGCACCTAGTGCAATGCGGTTCTAGATACTGGACCGGACTGGAGCGCCGGAAACGGGACAATGACAGCGTCGCAACAGGACCATGAACCGCAAGACGAGGCCCCGCAGGCCAGACAGCAATGCATTGCGCTTGTCGACGATGATCGCAATATCCTGGCGACCGTGTCTATCGGGCTCCAGTCGGAAGGCTTTTCGACGCGGGTCTATTCCGATAGCCAGGCCGCGCTAAAGGCCTTGCTGGATAATCCCCCTGACCTTGCCATATTCGATATCAAGATGCCGCGAATGAGCGGGTTTGAATTGCTGGAAAAACTGCGCGTGGATTCCACGCTTCCGGTGATTCTTCTGACTTCCAGAGACGAAGAACCGGACGAAGCGCAGGGACTTGCGCTGGGCGCTGACGACTACATCACCAAGCCGTTTAGCCAACGCCTGCTTATCGCGCGCATCAAGGCGATTTTGCGTCGCAGCGAATTGGTCCGGGCCGGTGCGCTGGATGTTCCGCCCGATAGTCTGCCGGAGCCAGTTGTTCGGGGCCGGCTGGAAATGGATCCCGCGCGTCACCAGGTCCGCTGGGATGAACGGCCAGTCGCTCTGACCGTCACCGAATTCCTGATCCTCGAAGCGCTCGCTGCGCGGCCCGGAATCGTCAAAAGCCGCAACCAGCTGATGGACGCGGCCTATAGCGACGACATTTTTGT
>JAHRVR010000246.1 GCA_019090585.1 Sphingomonadaceae bacterium | reverse complement strand
GGGGCGAGTCCAATTCCATTTGAACCTTCCATGCATTCGGTCATTCGATCAAACTGGCGGAGATAACGCATTTGACCGGACTATCGACGCAGTTAAACAGGATTCTGCGCCAGAACTATATGCGGCCCGCACGATCCTGGCTCGGACGTCATTTGGTAGATGGATAGATGAGCGAGCGACAAGTTCCTGGCACAGCGAAGGCAGATGCGCCCGATTTGGGCGAGAACGAGTCTGCGAACGATGGCTATCCCTCCCCTGCAAAGGCCTGGTGGAGTGTTGCGGTGCTCACCGTTCTTTACTCAATGTCGCTCATGGACCGGCAGATCATCGCTCTGCTGGTGGACGATATACGCAATTCGCTGGGGATTAGCGACTTCGGCGTTGGGCTGCTCCAAGGGCTGGCATTCTCATTGTTCTATGTGACATTCGGGCTTGGCTTCGGATGGGCCGCAGACCGCTTTCCCCGCCGGTCGATTATCGCGATCGGCGTCATCGTCTGGTCCTGCGCGGCCGCAGCATGTGGCCTGGCACGCAATTTCCCGCAGTTCCTGATGGCGCGCTTTGGCCTGGGAGCTGGAGAGGCGGCTCTAAACCCCGCCGCTTACTCCTTGCTCAGCGACACCTTTCCGAAGCACAAGCAGGCTACTGCCTTCTCTGTCTTCGGCACTGGCAGTCAGATTGGCAGCGGCCTCTCCTTCGCAGTCGGCGGGGCCTTGCTCGCACTCTTGCCTCCAGCCGGCTGGTCAGTGCCGATGATCGGCCATCTCGAGACTTGGCAGTTGGTGTTCCTCGCCACTGGCTTGCCCGGCCTGATCGTGGTCTGGCTAGTCTTCACCATTGCCAACCCGGTCCGTCGCGGAGTGATCGGCAAAGGCCAGTCGAACTTCTCCGATACGCTGCGCTTCATGAAAAAGCGCTGGCGGTTCTATGCTGGCCATTTCGTCGCCTTTGGTCTGCTTGCCGCTTCATCCTATGGCTACACGGCATGGTCCCCCACTTATGTCCATCGGCATTTCGGCTTGCCGATGGCACAGGCAGGAATGCTGTTCGCCATCCAGAATCTTACCGTCGGAGTGGCCGGCACGCTGTTCGCCGGCGCCTTCGTGGACCGCCTGTTCGCGCGGGGTCGGACTAATATTCACTTGTTGTACTTCGGCGGCGTGGCAGTGTTCGGCACCTTGGCGATGTTCGCGGCGATCGCCTCACCCACCCTTATCGGATGCATGGTTTTCCTCAGCGTATTCAACTTCCTGAACGCGTTCGGGGGAGTCTCGGCGGCGGCGCTGGTAATCACCACGCCGAATAATTACCGCGGCCAAGTCTCGTCATTATTCCTGTTTGTCTTTAACTTGCTAGGGATTGGCATTGGTCCAACATTGGTCGGGGCCTTTACGACTTATCTATACCTTGACGATGGCATGGTAGGCTGGGCGATAGCCACCAACTCCCTGGTAATGATGCCGGTGATCGTGGGCGCGGTGATGTTCGCCGCCAGGCCGATGCGCCTGGCCGTAGAGGATGCCGAGGCGTGGGCCGACCGCTGAGCTTAGCCCGGAGGCGCGTTGCTCTCGCCAAGGCCGGACCTGAAGTTCCCGCCAAGATCTAGGCGCGCGTAGCGCAGGAAAGTGATCTCGCCGGGCACGAGCCTGACCCGCATCCATCGCCGCCAGCGGTAGCGACAACGACGCTAAGCCTGCAAGGAGCGGAGGTTTCCGAACATTCAAGCTTGTGCTCGAAGCACGGATTCCCCATAATGGCGCAATGCAACATAGCTCTGAACAGGCCCCGACAGTCGAACGCAAGGTGATCGAAGCCATCAGTCGCAACCGGTTGCTCGTCGCGAATTACAATGGCAACGAAATGGAATTGGCTCCGCACCAATTGTTTTCTCGCCATGGCGCGCTTTTCGTAAGTGCGCTCAATACCAGGAAAAGCTGGCGCAGCGATGATGAGCGTCGGCTTGGCCATTTCAAAATAGCAGGGTTGTCGAATGTGGCTTTAACCGAGACCGCTTTTGACCCGCTGGAAACCTACGACAACAGTCTGCCCAGGGAAGATGATGAGCAGATCTTCTCGGTCATCGCGTCGTAGAGCTGGTCTTGGGTCAGATCAGGAATGACCTGTCGAAAGCCCTTTCTTCCTGACGCTGCCCCATCAACTCAAACGACCCACGCCAGACCCATGCACCCCCAAGGCTAAAGCGCTTTCGCCTTAAGGGCGCGCGTTTCGTTGCTAAAGGCTATTCATAGGAATGGTGCCGCTCAAGCGGATCATAACACGCCGGGGGTTTCTGCCGATCCTCTGCAAGGCATCGTGATTGCCTTTTCGGGTATCTGTGCCCAAGGTGATAGATTCAGCGATGAGCAAGTCCACCCGGTCGTTATCGTTTCCCGAATTTTCGAGATAGCCATCAAGCATACGCAGGCTTGCGATTGTCTTAGCGTCCGTCATACCTGCCCTCGCTGCATCTTTGCCGCACCGGCCTCGACGGCATTTAGAAGGCTATCTTGGCTGAGATGCGAATACCGCATGGCCGAGCGGTGATCGGCATGGCCCACAACCTTAAGCGTGGCAAGACACCGGAACTGAAGTCCGCGGCTTAACTGTGCAGGATGCTTTTCACCCCAAGAATAGAGTGCTGAACAAACTAGAATTTACCGTTATTGTTTTTCCACTCGCATTGAGGCGCTATCGTTTCGGTTGTATCCCAGTGTTCTACTACTTTGCTATTTTCTATCCGGAAAAGGTCGTAAAAAGAAGTATGAACGCCCCCGAGGTTTCCTTCGCTGACGCAAAGCACGAAGTTCCCTTGGGCCAGCACCCGATGTATTCTGTGATAGTCGATCATTCTGGCGCCTTCATTTTGGGCCTCTAGCGCGGCACGAAGGCTAGTTACATCATCCGCAAGTCGCGGATTATGCTCGACAAAGGTACTTTCATCGAGAAATTCTGTCAGGCGTTCTGATTGCCCATCAACAAGCACCGTTTCCACGAAAGAGTGAATGATTGCGCGGTTGCTCTCTGTCAGTTCAAGATCGAGCGCTTCGGTTGGCCCGTCCACCATGCTGTGCCCTGACGGGTTTGGCCCAAGTCTTGGTTGGATATTATCCCAGTGCTCAACGGCTTGACCGTTCTCAAACCGAAACACTTCAAAGCATATTTTCCGGCTGGCGAAAGCATACTCCATATGGGCAAAGACAAACTCACCATCTTCGAAGCCCCGGACCATATTTACCCGCGGCTCAGTCTTGGAGAGCCGTTTAAAGAGCGCTGCCAAACCGTCACTGCCTTCGTCGGTTTGGGGATTATGCTGAACATATCTGGCTTCATTGACCACAGCCACCGAGCCGGGGTCGCCCGTCTCGATGCTTTTTAACAAAGCCTCTATCTTATCTACTTTTGAGGTTGGCATGACGATCGCTTTTCCTATCAACTTGGAAGTGTCGCAATTGTCCGTTATCGTTTGATGCACTTCAAGAGGTAGATGCTGCCTGTTATCGCTGGCGCGACCAGAAGAATAACTACAAAAGGAATGGCTGCTTGCCCGCCTTTATCACCCAGTGACAGCACATTAGCGATATCCATCAGGTCAGTTGTGAAACGTATCACCAACGCAATCAAAAGCCCCGCATGGCTGCGCAGTAGAAAAGCAACAATAATACCTATCACAGCAGTCGCATTCCTGCTCAAATATAGAACAACTAAGTAGTTGATTTCCTGATCACCCGTCAGCAGGGACGAAGGATCTTATAGGGTTACGAAAATGAAAAATGATACAAGAATTATTTGTAGCAATACGGCTACCCACATCCACCATGGTAGGAATTGAAACAAACTCTGTTTCCAGTGGATACTTTTTTCATTCATGCTTTCTGCCCTTTAGTTGCATTTGAGTATTTATTGGTGTTTTTGGTAGCTCCTAGATTCGTAGACGCCTTAGGGCCGTAGCCTCATAAGCTCAGCGATATCTCCACCTCACGCAAGCGGTCTAAGCGCCAATTCGGCAAAGCTCGCCGATCAGCCCAATGACCCACGCCAGACCCACACTACTCACGTGCTTTCGCCTTAATCGCGCCAGGTTCCTTGCTAACGTTCTTTAGGAAGGTGGTGCCGCTTACAGGACTCGAACCTGTGACCCCATCATTACGAAAGCAAGGGATGAAAGAGGAATAATCGATTGAAATCAATGCCCTTGGCTTGGTCGCGGCTGGTCCCTTCGTGTTGACCCAGCGAGGGCCCAAGGTGCGCGGAAGGTCTAATTTCGCGTTTTCCAAGGCAAAGCACTTTGAATAGGAAATATCCAAAATATTGACCTCCTCCATACCCACAGAAGTCCTACCCCGCACCACTTGGCCACCATGCGGCGCATGTCCGCTTTGCGCCCCGAACTCGGTCAACAAAGTGCAATCCTCGTAGCCCAATTGCAACCATTCCCTCTTCTCCTTCCCGGCTACAGGCACTTTCCACTGCTTCCAGGCCACAGTACCCGCCTACACGGTGGTTCAGAACCACCACGTGCCGGCGAACCTCGACAGGAACCTATGCCGGGCGCTAGGGTTTCCTCTATAGGGCTTCCGAAGGCAGGGAAAATGGAGAACGCATGCAGCGCTATTGTTGGGTTCTGGTCCTAGTTTTATGTGGAATGACTCTCGCAGCGTGTGGTGACGAGGCCGACGGATCATCTCCGGCGACGGCAACTGCCAATGCGGCGCCAGCCAAGGGCACACAGAACGTCGGCACGCTGCTGGAAGGAGTCAATGTCGATCCCGAGGGAGTGCCGATCGACTATCTGACCTATGGTGCCGGGGCCTTCCCGATTCAATTCAATCGCGACACCCAAGGGAACGCCGCGGCTGCGGTTCTGGACGGCAGGCTTGGCTACACGTCGCTGTCAGCAAGCCCAACCGGCCCCGATAAACCGATTATTATCAAGATAGAATTGCTGGCTAAAACCACGTTCGCGGCTTTCGGAATTCCGCCCCAATCCAGTTTTGGCTGTTGCAAGGGCACCCACATCGGCACCGTGACTGTGGAAGGCTCAGCCAGTTCCCCCGATGACGGTTATGTGCAGCTTGCCAGCTTCCTGGTCGATCCAGAGGTCTATGATGACAAGCAGCTGTTTCCCGCAGATCGGCGCTTACCCGTGCGATGGATCCGCATCACGCTGGATGGACGTCAGGTTTCCGACCCGGACGATTATCACGGTACATCCTTCACCGAACTGTTTGGATACGGCACCCAGGCACCCATCGAAGTGGGTCACGATCACTTTACGGGTCGCTGGCTGACTGGCGGTGGTGGAAGCCGCCCGACAGGCAACCGTATCGAGCTGATCCAGGACGGCGCTCTCGTCACAGGTTGCGGGACGAGCGGCGGCAGCAGTTTTACCGTCTCGGGCGGGGTGGAGAATGGTCTTTTAAGATATGTGGTGGGCAGCGACACCGTGCCTCACGTCGCAGTAATCAATACCGAAGACCAATTGTCCGGCGCGTTGATCGGCCGATCGTTCACCCGAATAATCGGCGAACCCGGCGGCGCGCCGACAAGCTGCACGCCGGGCGCAACGCCACCTCCCAACCCTGTTGGCACGGCGCTCGACCAATGCCGCGCCGCCATTGTCTATGGCATCAATTT
>JAHRVR010000245.1 GCA_019090585.1 Sphingomonadaceae bacterium | reverse complement strand
TCTCTGATTAGCGGTCTTTTTGGCCTTGCGCTGATTCTGAACCTCGTTCCGATCCTGACTTTCACTGGCATATCACGCGGCGATGCCGTGATAATCGCCGGCATCATGGGCCTCGCTTCGCTGGCGGGCAGGTTGATCGGTGGATGGCTGATGGACAGATTCGATGTCCGCCATCTTGCGATTCTGGCCGCCGTACTCTCAGCCTTGTTTCCTCTGACGCTGATCGTCGCACCCGGTGTGGTCTGGGCAACTATGCTGGCCCTTATCTTCCACGCCCTCACCGGCGGGCTGAGAATGAGCGCAATCGTCTATCTCACAAGCACTTACATGGGCGCTCGCAGTTTCGGCCTGTTATATGGGGCGATCAACACGACCACGACAGTCGCGATGGGCGTGGGGCCGCTGATTGCAAATCATATTTACGATTTGACGGCGTCTTACAACGCAGTGCTCTGGGCGGCCCTTCCCGCATCACTGCTGACAGCATTGCTGCTTGCCGCGCTCGGCCCCGCGCCTGACTTCAGCAGGCCATCACCCGCTGGATAAGCAATGCTTTTGATAGCGGTAACGCTGACGCCCCGCCTGCGCTACAGCTTCCCGAATCTGGCCTCGTAGGCGTTGCTATCCCCGCTTGAGAGAAGCTCTGCCTGCTCAATCCAGCTGTCCCGGCGTATCCGACCGGCAAAAGCACCAAGTTGTGCATCGATCCGGTCTATTTCGGCCTCATCCCATGCGGCAATCTGGGCAAAGGTTGTCACGCCGAGCGAATTGAGCAAGGTGACCAACTTGGGGCCAACACCCTTTATTTTCCTCAGATCGTCCTGCGCAGGGCTGGCCGAAGCGGCAGGGGGCGCTGCTGGCTCAGCCAGAGGGGCACGCTGCGCCTCCTCAACAGGTGCATGGCCTTGTGCTTCCTCAACCTCTTCATGCGCCGCGGCAGCAACAATACCGCCAATGCCGCCCATGATATCGGGGCCGGAATCGGCCAAAGCCGCCGCCGAAGGTGCGTCAAGAAACGCCTGATTACGCTGTGCCGGCGGCGCGTCCTCGTCCATCGCATCTGGCTTGCGATCTCCCGGCGGAGCAACTTTCGATCCGTGCGCGAAAATCCACCTGGCAACGAGCAGCCCGATCAAAAGGACCAGGGCAAACGCAATCCAGTTCGCCTCAATCATTTGCAGCACTGTTCAATCTCCCCGTTTCCAGATCATCCAGCCAATACCTAAACCCAGCACATAGGTCAGCAGCATCAGCACAAGCATTTCAAACCACAATGGCATTGCGCGCCCCTTTTCAGCCCGGCCCGGGCGCGTCTATTGGCGTGGGCTTCAACGGCACTTTCTCAATCACCGAGAATTCGATCCGCCGATTGGCGGAATCTTCCGCTGCAAGTCCTTCCAGCGGCTCCTTGGAACCGACCCCGGTGGCGCGCAGGCCATCAGCGGGAATACCCCTGCCGATCAGCGCCCAGCGCACGGCATCGCCCCGCGCCCGTGACAAAGCCTGGTTGGTCGTTTCATCACCATTGCTATCGGTGTGGCCTATGATCGCGATGATGCCGCCAAGGCAAGGCAACAGCGCCGTTGCCACTTCATCGAGCACGCGGTCGCTCGCCCGGTCTATCAGGGCGCTGGCTTCGGCAAAACGAATGGTGCGCACGCGCAAAATCGCCTCGACATCGTCCTGGCAATGCAGCGAAACCGGTTGACTGGAGGCCTCGCCCGCGTCCTGCCCGTGGCTGGCCTTGCCCCGCCAATAAACTCCGCCAACACCGGGCGTTGCCGCAATAGCCGCAGCCGCGCTGGCACGCACCGGGTCGCTCAGACCTGCTCCGCCACTCAGCGCGGGATGGCGAGTCAGCCAGCCATTGCCCAGCGTGAAGGAAATCTCGATTCCTGCGCCCCCGGCAGCATTTCGTGTCTCAATGGCTGCACGCTCAATCTGGGCAATTAGCGCAGGACCGCTCCGCACCGTCGCCGCAAAGGCGATGGCAGCCACGGCAATGGCACCGGAAAGGAAAGTAACAAGCGGATATATCTTCACAGGGACAGGCGATAGCGCCCCGCGCGCTTACGCTCAACGGTGCAGTTTCATCCTTCTTCGAGCGAACCGGCAACACCCACAAGCCTGACGAACTCCTGTCGCCAGAAATCGGTCTGACCACGGGCAAGGCCGGCTATCTCGTCATAAGTAAAACCGTTCAGCATCTCGTCCCCGCGCAGTCTCTGGCCGAAGGCCGCAACGGCAGCGGCGAAAGCAAAATCACCGGTTGGACTGGTGCTGCGGTGAACCAGCGAAGTTGGCACGGTCCGCTCGATCAAGCTCGATGTCTTGCGGTTCGGCAGCTTGTAGCGCAGCTTCACATGGGCAAGTTCACTCGCCTTGCCAACGCCAGCCTTGGGCAGCGGATCATCATAACGGCGCGGTCCTATCCAGCCCTTGTTCCCGGCTGGCACGATTTCATAGATCGCAGTCACCTGATGGCCGGCACCGATATCACCGGCATCGACACGGTCATTATCAAAGTCCTCTTCACGCAGCGCCCGGTTCTCATAACCGAGCAAGCGGTACTGGCTGACTTGCGCAGGATTGAATTCGACCTGGATCTTCACATCCTGAGCGATGGTGAACAGTGTGGATTGCATCTGTTCGCCCAGCACCTTTCGGGCTTCCAGCGCGCTGTCGATATAGGCGTAATTGCCGTTTCCGTGATCGGCGATCTGCTCCATCATGGCTTCGTTGTAATTTCCAGAACCGAACCCCAGCGTTGTCAGCGTGATGCCATTGTCACGCTCATGCTCGATCATTTCGATCAGCGAGTCGGTGTCCGATAGACCAACATTGAAATCACCGTCCGTGGCAATAAGGATGCGGTTGACGCCGCCCTCGATAAAGTTGTCGCGCGCGATGTTGTAGGCAAGCTTGAGGCCAGCTGCGCCAGCGGTCGAACCACCAGCCTGCAGCCGTTCCAGCGCGCCCCTGATCTTGCGTTCGTCATTCGTGGGTTCAAGCACCAGGCCCGCCGCGCCGGCATAGACGACGATGGACACGCGGTCCTTCCTGCCCAGCTCTCCGGCGAGCCCCGCAAGCGCAGTCTTGACCAGCGGCAACTTGTCGGCGCTGCGCATAGAACCCGACACATCCATCAGGAAAATGAGATTGGCAGGCGGGCGGCTTTCGCGCGCCAGATCATAGCCACGCAAGCCGATCCGCATCAGCCGCGTTTTTGGGTTCCACGGGGTAACCGCAACATCCGTGGTGATCGAAAACGGCGCCTTGCGGCTGTCCGGCATCGGATAATCGTACCGGAAATAATTGATCAGTTCTTCGGATCGCACCGCATCACGCGGCGGCATCCGGCCCTGCGTCAGGAAGCGGCGGGTGTTGGCATAAGCGCCCGTGTCGACATCAACCGAGAAAGTGGAAACCGGTTCAGCGCGGGTCAGGTGGACGGGGCTGACTTCCTTGCCGTCATAACGCTCCCGGCCCGGATCGGTCGCCACCATAACCGGAGAGACGTGATAGCCGAGACGCACCTGCTCGCGCATGATCTTGCCGGTCGCGGCAACGCGTGACGCCGGCGGCGGTGGAGGCGCTGGAGAAGGCCGGGCTGCATCGGCCACATTCTCATCGTGGCGTGCGCCTGTCAGTACACTCTCCTCAGCCTCGGGCTTTTGATACGAGGCGCAACCTGCAAGCAGGGCGATGACCGAAGTCACGGCAATAATCGAGACGAGGCGCATGGATTTCCTTCCATCAGTGCGTGCAGGGGGTAAAAGGCCAAAGTGGGCGTGAATGGCGACTGAATGCCCCATACATACGATGAATGGTTAACTGGGTTACACTCCAAGCCAATCGCCCAGAAGCCTGGAAACGGCCGATCATGCCGCACCAGCCAAATTTCAATGCGGGATCTTGTGGTCAGTCAGGCTTGCTCTTCGTAAAAAGCAGCCGGTCCTCAGGTCCGAAACCACGGTGCCAGATGGCAAAACCATAGACGCCAAGGATCGCCGGAATTCCGAACAGCAGCTCGGCCCATTCCGGCAGAAACTGCGTCACCGCCCAGCCAAGCAGCACCGCAGGCACCGCAGCCCAGACCAACGCCCAGCGCCAGTTGTTGATCGGCTCGCCAAGCAACCGGGCCAGCATCCTGGACTTGACCACTGATGCAAATGCCAGTGACAGCGCAAGCGCCGCTGCCGCTGCTGCTGCGCGCCACAGATCGCCGAATCCCGCTGCCTCCACCGCCATAATTCCCGCCACGGTAAGCACAGCCTGCAACCCAATCGTAGCCAGAGAAACGAACAGATTGCGCATGCGTGCGACATAGATCAGCGCCGCTTCGCTAACGACCGCGGTTGCCGCCACGACTTCTGCCGCAAGCAAGAACGCCAGCGCGCCCGTTCCGCCCACGAATTCCGGCCCGACAAGACCCATCACGCCTTCACCCGGTATGCCCAGCGCCAGTGCAATCCCGGCCTGCGCTGCCGTGATCCAGAAGCCAACCTGGCACACCTGTTTGGCGATGGCAGGAAAATTGCCTTCTTTCAGGTTCCGCGTGATGACCGGGCCAAGAATCGGCTCGAAGCTTGTCTTCAGCTTCTGAGGCAAGCTCGCAACCTGTTGCGCCACATAATAGACACCGACCGCGGCGGGCGGTGCAAAAAAGCCGAGGATCAGGATGTCGATGCGCCTCGTCCCCCATTCAATCGCATCAGCTGTTGCAATTGGCAGACTGCGCAGCGTCATCCGTCCGATTTTTCCCGGTTCAGGCCGCCAGCTTTGGGGCATCCCGTAAGCCCGGACGAACGGAATGAAGGCAGTCAGCGCGGCTGCGAAAATGGAAATGATATAGGCAATCGACAGCCCGCTTTCCGGGACAACGAAGATCATCACCCCGGCCATGATCGAAAGCATCCACGGCTCGACAACCGCCCGCGCACGCACGGTTGCAGCAATGTTGAAACGATACGCCAGCCCCGCCAGCCATATCTCGGTCAGAGCCAGCGGCGGGATAGCAATCACCATCAACCGGTCTATTTCGCTGGGGTGCCCGCCCGGGAAAAGCGGCCCCGGGAAAAACCAGAACAGGGCCGCAAATGCGCTTGATGCGCCCAGTGCGACAAGCGCGCTATCGGCAACAACATTGGCGGGATTCTCATCGGAATCTGAAAGCCGCTGCGCCAGCCCGCGCTTTTCGCCCAGCGTGCAGATCATCGCTGTCAACTCGATGATGACGAGGGCTGAAGCAAAACGGCCAAGTGCCGCCGGGCCATAAGCCGCAGCCCGGCCGGCAATGAACAGAAAGGGAAGGCGCGCAGCAAGCCGCAGGAAGAATCCGAAGAAATTTGTTCGCCCGCCCCTGGCAATGGCGGCGATATCCTCGCCAGCATCCCTCTCGGTCAAGCGTCGGGCTCCTGTTCGGCCTTGAGCGGCCGGGCCAGCAATTGCGCAACGATACTTTTTGCAGGCACATCGCCCGCCAGCAGACGGGATACCGCATCGACGATCGGCATTTCGATAGTGTCACGTGCAGCCAGCGCGGCCAGCACGGGCGCAGTCGCCGCACCCTCGGCAACGCTGTTCTTGCCGTCCAGCGCTTCGCCCGCGCTCATACCTTCGCCCAGCGCCTTGCCAAGCGAGAAATTACGGCTGGATGTGGATGAACAAGTCAGGACAAGATCGCCCAGCCCGCACAATCCGGCCAGCGTTTCGGGCCTGGCCCCACGGGCGATACCAAAGCGCAACATTTCCGCATAGCCGCGCGCGATCAACGCCGCCCGCGCATTCTGGCCAAGTCCCAGTCCCTCAATCACGCCGCAGGCGATCGCCAGCACATTCTTGACCGCGCCGCCAATTTCCGCGCCGATCACATCGTCGGAATAATAAGGCCGCAGCGCCGAACGCGCGATGGCGGGCGAAAGGCGCGCCCATTGCTCCTGCCCGCCCGAGCAGGCAAGCGTCACTGCCGTCGGCAGCCCATCGGCCACTTCATGTGCAAAAGTCGGGCCAGACAGCACGGCAAGCCGCGCCGCTGGTGCAGCATCGGCGGCAACTTCGGCCATCAGGCGGCCCGTACCGGCCTCTATCCCCTTGGCACACAGGACCAGATCACGTTCTCCTTCGGGAAGATCACGTAGCACCGATGCGAGGAATTGCGCGGGCACCACTCCCAGCAGCACAGGAATAGCCGCCAGATCCGAAAGTGCACTGGTCGCCCGGACATTTTCCGATAGGCTGGCGCTGGGCAGAAACAGGCTGTTGGAATGGCGTGTATTGATCTCATCGACCAGTTCGGTTTCGCGGGCCCAGATCAGCACATCGCTGCCATCGCTGGCCAGAGACTGCGCCAGCGCGGTTCCCCACGCGCCCGCTCCGATAACTCCGATTTGTGCGCTCATGCCTTCACTCCGGCGCCACGTGCGGGCGCTGCATCTGGATCGAGCGGCCAACGCGGCCGTGCGGCGATGTCGAGCAAGTCAGACTGCCCCATGCGCAGCCGCTCAATCCCCGCCCATGCGATCATCGCCGCATTATCGGTGCAAAGCGCCAGAGGCGGCGCCGCGAAAGGCAAACCATTGCCGTGCGCCAGCGTTTCCAGTGCGGCGCGGATCGCCCGGTTGGCAGCCACGCCGCCCGCCACCACCAGCGCAGTGACCGGACCAGAAGCGACCGAACCAGAGGCCGCAATGGCACGCTTCGTGCGGTCGATCAGGCAATCGATAGCCGCCTGCTGGAACGATGCGGCAATGTCGGCGTCACCATAATCACCCGACTGTTTGGCGCGCATAACCGCGCTTTTGAGCCCGGAAAAGGAGAAGTGCGGATCGGCACTGTTCAGCAAAGGGCGCGGAAGCGGCACAGCTTTGGGATCACCCTGCATAGCCAGTTTCTCCACCGCAGGACCGCCGGGATAGCCCAGACCGAGCAGTTTGGCCGTCTTGTCAAACGCCTCTCCCAGCGCATCGTCGATAGTGGTGGCAAGACGGCGATACTTGCCCGCGCCTTCGACCAGCAACAGCTGGCAATGCCCTCCCGATACAAGCAGAAGAAGATAAGGAAATTCCAGCGCCGGCTCGGCAAGGCGCGGTGACAAAGCGTGGCCTTCCAGATGGTTGATCGCAATCAGCGGCTTGTCCGACGCCATCGCGAGTGCCTTTGCGGTGACCAGCCCGACCATGACTCCGCCGATCAGCCCCGGCCCTGCTGTCGCAGCAATGGCATCGACATCGGCCAGCGTCATTCCCGCATCGGCCAGAGTCGCTTCGATCAGAGGCGTCAGTTTTTCCGCATGGGCACGCGCCGCAATCTCGGGCACAACGCCGCCATAGGGGAGGTGCACCTCGTCCTGAGACGCGATATGCTCGGCCAGGATGACGCGATCGCCCCTGACCACTGCAGCAGCCGTCTCGTCACACGACGATTCAATTCCGAGAACAGTCTCCATCTCGCCCTTTTCCTTAGCCGCAATGGCGAGTAGCACAAGCCGCACATGCCATCAGCCAAACAAACCCGCCCATTACGCCTTGGAACGCGCAGCTCACCGCTTGCCATGGCGCAGGCGCAAGAAGCCAAAGCGCGTCTGATTTCCGCGTGCGGGCTAAGTGATGCCGACGTCGAGATATTTGCCGTCAAAGCCAGCGGTGATAAAGTGCTGGACCGGCCACTTGCCGAGATTGGCGGCAAAGCGCTTTGGACGAAAGAGCTGGATGCAGCATTGCTCGAAGGCGAGATCGATTTCGCCGTGCATTCGGCCAAGGATGTCGAAACGATCAGGCCCGATGCCATTGTCATCGGCGCGGTCCTTCCCCGCGAAGATGTGCGCGATGTTCTGGTGGGAGCGCCAAGCATCGCTGCTCTTGCGCCGGGGGCCATAGTCGGCACAAGCGCACCAAGGCGCGCGGCGCAATTGCTTAATGCAAGGCCGGACTGCAAAGTCGTGCCGATCCGCGGCAATGTGGCCACTCGCCTTTCCAAGCTGGCCGCAGGCGAAGCCGACGCTACTTTTCTGGCCGCTGCCGGGCTTAAGCGGCTGCGTGTAATGGACACCGGCCAGCCGCTCGATGCCCGGGAATGGCTGCCCGCACCGGGGCAGGGGGCCATCGCGATCGAATGCAGGGCAGATGATGAGCGCACCTGCGCGTTGCTTTGCGCCATCGACGACAGGCCCAGCCGCGAAGCGTTGCTGGCCGAGCGTGCTCTGCTCGCGGCGCTGGGCGGCAACTGCCACAGTTCGATTGGCGTTCTGACCCAGCGTTCTGCTGAAGGGCTGCATATACGAGCGGCAATATTCAGCCCCGATGGCACTGAACGTGTGGACGCCGAAGCGCAGATGGCAGCGAATGACCACGATGCGCCCCGCCGCCTGGCCGAAGACCTGCTTTCACGCGCCTCTCGTGCAATCACCGCGCATTTTTCCGGCCCCGAGGCAGGGGCTGGGGCAAGGGAAAAGTGAAGCCCGTCATCTTCATCAGGCCCCAGCCGGGCTGTGATTCAAGCGTGGCTGCGGCCAGGAAACTCGGGCTCGATGCCCATGGATTCCCGCTTTTTACCGTTAGCCCCAAAACATGGGACGCGCCCGATCCTGAAACATTCGATGCCTTGCTAATCGGCAGCGCCAACGCCCTGCGCCACTGCGGCAAGGCACTGATGGCCTATCGAGAAAAGCCTGCCTATACCGTGGGCGCTACAACCGCTCAGGCCTGCCGGGATGGCGGGTTGGAAGTGGTCGTGGCAGGCGAAGGCGGTTTGCAGACCGTGCTGGGGCAGCTGGAAGCTGGCCATGCACGCCTGCTGCGCCTCTGCGGAACGGCTCGCATCGCGCTGGACCCGCCTGGCGGGGTCACGATTGACGAGTGCATCGTATATTCCAGCGATCCGGTTCCCGCGCCGGACGAGCTTGTCCGATTGTTGGCGCAGCCTGCCATCGTAGTGCTCCATTCAGGCGAGGCCGCCCGTCATTTTCAGACTCTTTGCTCAGAACGCCAGATAGAGAAGTCCCTGATCTCGCTGGCTGCGATTGGACCGCGCGTGGCCGACGCGGCAGGTGACGGCTGGCAAGAAACCCGTGTCGCACAGCATCCCACCGACACGGCCTTGCTGGCCTTGGCCCAGCAGATGTGCGAAGACCAGTCCGGGTCGCACCAAAAAGAACAAACCTCAAGACAAGGGCTAATGCAGGACCAGACGGGATTTCAGGCGATGGCGGCAGCCAGACCGCCTAGGCGTTCGAGGCGCAGCCAGATCGGCGTGGTATTACTCGCTTTCACTCTGGGTGCCGGGCTTGTCGCATGGTCGGCATGGCAAGGCTATCTCGACCGGTTTTTCGCGGATAGCAGCTCTTTGTCGCAGCAGGAAAGTCAGGCCGCAGCCGGAACGCCGCTCGCTGATGATGCGCCGGAACT
>JAHRVR010000244.1 GCA_019090585.1 Sphingomonadaceae bacterium | reverse complement strand
CTCTGCCGGTTGATCGCCAGCCAGGTCGTCGCATCCGACACACCGGAAACACTGGCGCGGGAATAACCGTTTGGTCCGGCTTCGATCTGCGTGAGCGTATTGGCTCCGCTCTCGTAGTGAATCGAGTCGTCGGTAAGGTCGAAAACCGCGCCTGCAAACACAGCCGCATTTTGAGATCGCGTCGCAAGATAATTACCCGCGCTTTTCTTCGCAGAGACCGAGTGCGCGAAAGCCAGCGCTGAAGCTGCCTTGGTGTGCCCGGTGGCGATGTTTGCCAAAGCGGTTGACGTCCTTGTGGCAAGGTCTGCGCTCACCGCGCCGTCCGGCCCTGCTGCATCGTCGCCGGTAATGGTAAAATTGGTCGCAAGCCAACCAGTGAAATCGCGGCAATTCGTGCGCAGATTGGTGCGATCGCCTTCGAGAATTGGCCCACGAGGAACCCCAGCAATGCTGTGATCGTACCGTGGCGCCGTGGCCGCCTCTATCAGCCCGGATGAATTGATCCGCGTACCGTTTTCACCGCCCGAGGCGGTTTCACCGGCTGGCAGGCTGCTGGTGAAATCGAGCGAAAGAGCAAGCTCAGGGAGTACGACGCGCGAAAATGTAGATCCTGCGGCAAGCCGAACATCCTTTGTCGCGGCGATAAATATGCCGCTAATCTGGCCCTCAAAGCCATTAGTGCCGACAGTGATCGGTGCAACCGGCTCAACGATCGCGACGATCTGTCCTGCCAACTGAAACCAGTCGCTTCCCATCCGCGATAACTGCGCATCGTCCAGCGTCGTAAGAACGCGCGTTCCATTGACCGGCAGCGCTCCACTTTCGGCGATCAGATAGGCGCTGCTGTCCTCTTCCGACCATGCGAAATAGCCTTCAACAATACCGCTTTGTGCGTCAGGATCGAGGACCGCGACCATGGGTCAGCCCTCTCGCAGAGCTTGCAGGCGGATGATGAATTCCGCGCGGCCTGCGGCAGGTGGATTAGGCCAATCGACCGAGAACGGATCGACTGCCGTGTAGAGTGCGCGAAGAGCCGCGCGCCATGTTGCCCAAGCGGCCTTTTGCCCGGCGGTCAGGCCGCTATCGTCAACCTGCGTCCAGTCACTTGCCAGAACGCGCAGGGCGATACCACGTCGCACCTGATCAAGCCTTTCCGCTTTGCGTGCGTTCTGCGCAGCCTCCTTGACCTTTGTAACGGTCCATGACCGGGTTGCCTTTGCTCCATCCCATTCGATCGGCCCGAGTGCGCCGTCCTCGTCCCACGCCAGATCGGGGCGTTGTGGCTTTTTGACTTTGTGGATGCTCAGCGCTGCCAGCACTTCGGCAGGCGGGACAGGAGAGCGACTGGACGCCAACTTGCGGATCTCGGAAAGAGTGATCGGCTGCGGGGTGCCTTCATCGTCTATGCGGACAAATGCCATGGGGCTCTCCTACAAAAGCGCGACGCCGGACGCGCCGTTGAGTTGAGTGGATGAGGAATAGTTATCTTCAAGCGTAAATACGCCAGCGGCCAGGCTGTAAGCGGTGATCTCGTCGCCCAGCTCAGCAGTCACATAGACAACACCTGAAATTGGATCGTAAGCGTGCGATCTCGCAGTGTTGAGGTATGTCGTTCCGCTCTCCCGGTCGATCTCGCTGATGCTGGACAAAGTGCTGGCATCGTAAGCGATGATCGCGTCGTCGGTCAGGGCGGACAAAAGAATAACGTCCGTGTTGAAAGCGTCATCCAGGTAAGTGGCATCGTAGCCCCCCATGGAATTCGCAATGGACGTGCTGAAGTCCAGGCTCATGGCGGCAGGATCGCTGACATCGATCACATGCACTTTCCCGTCCCCGCCCAGCGCGAACAGTGTCTGCATGTCCGGGCCCAGGCAAAATGCTCTGGGCACTAGCGAACCTGCATTTACTTCAACGCTGCCAAGCAGGCTGATGCCGGAAGGGTTACTGTAATTGTATGCATAAACATCTGTGGCAGAACCGTCATAACGGGCGACGTAGAGAACTTCGTTTGTGACATCGATAGTGAGCGCAAGAGAGCCACTCGCCCAGGTCAATTCCGTCAGCTCAACCAGCGCTGACGAGTCGCTTATGTCGAAAATATAAACATCCGCAGAGCCCGTCACGAAGGCCAGATTGTGATCAAGGTCGAGCTTCACGAAGTTGGCCTGGTAGGCGGCGATATTGTCCAGCACTGCCATTGAGGACGGGTTGTCGATATTCACGCTCGTCAGGCCGGACGTGAGGGACGCGACATAAGCGACCTTGTTTGCCCGGTCGATTGCGAGATCTTTGGGATAAGCAAGATCGGTGCCGTCCGTCAGCTCGGAGACGAACTTTATGTCGGTGTAATCGCTTACATCCAGCGCGGTCAGGCTGTTGTCGCGGTAGTTGGCGACAAAGGCATGGCTGGCCGGTTCCGGTTTTGACGAAGCCGCGATGAGAGTGGAAACCATATCGAACATCAGGCGTCGCCCAACCGCCAGCCATAGAGGGTGCCCAGCATGTTAGCGAAGAGGATAGGCGTTTCGCCGCTGGTCAAGAGCGTCGGTGCCGCCCCACCATCGGTTTTCCAAACGGGAGTCATGGTTGTCCAGATCGCGGCAAAGCCGGTGCCATCGTCGATCATCAGCAGGGCAAACTGACCCGGCGCGAGGCTGTGCGTCAACGTGCGGCTCGCGGTCAGCGTCAGATGGTGAATCGCGCCGTTCGCAGGATCGATGTCGACCGAGACGGTATCGTCCATGGTGAACTCATCCTGCACCGGCGTGCCGACAAGGTTGGGGCTGGTAAGCTGCCCACCGCCCACTTCGCCTTGCGGCCCGGACAGGCCGATCAGCCAGCTCGCCTTGGTGCCGCTGCCGACAATGGTCTGACTGACGAAGACTAACGCGCCAGTGTCGAAATTGTAGCTCTCGACTTGCCCCCACATGAAGTTCGCCAGCGGATCGGCCGCATCGGCAATGACAATATATTGCCCGGCCACAAACTGTTTGCCGCTCTCAATGACGTAGGCCTTGGAGCCAACTCCGATGGCCACGCTGCTGGTCGAAGTGGCAGTCGGCGCTGAGCCTGCAGCAGCATCGACAACCAGCGGGATCAGTGCGTTGACGCTCACGATCCAGCCGGGAAGCGCCAGGTGCCAGTCGTCGGTCTTACTGGAGAAAATCTCCTGAGCATCGACGCCGCGGACTGGCGGATCGGGAAGGGCGTCGATAGTGGGAAGACCGGGCATATCAGTAGTTCTCCGCTTTGACGGTGAGGAGCGACTCGGTCGCGTGGTCGATGTCCATTCGCCCGTCCGAGAGCAGGCCGAAGAACACCGACGAATCGTATATCTCAGAGCCGATCACGAGCACCGGCTCCCCGGTCCATTCGGCGATCAGCTCCTGAATGAAGTCAACATCGTCGCGCGCGACCCAGACATTGAACCGGCCACGGTTGCGGTAAGTTCGCTTGACAATGTAGCGCCGACCGAAAGCATCGGTTTCGAAACGTGAGAAATCGTTGTGGTCGAGCTGCGCGCCGAACTGAACCCCGCCGATGACGTGGGCATAGCCAAAGACCATATGACCAACCGAGACGTCGCCGGCTCCGGTGATGGTGACGATCAGCGTGGGATCAACGCCGATCGGCAGGTCGGAGATCCGCAGCACGCGCTTGCGCCGGATCGGATTGAAGAAATACTCCCAGTAGTCATTGATCCCGGCATAAGAGAGCATCGAGAAGTCCTGATTATAGACCTCGGTCACACCTTCCAGCATCGTGACGTTAACAGTGGTGGCATCCACGCCCAGCAGCGCCAGCGTATCCATTCGGCCAGTCACAGGGATCTCGACGCGAATCTCGTCAGGGCGCGCCGTCACCGTGTCGATGAGGTTGTCGAACATCGCCCAGCGATTGGTGGGGCCGATATCAAGCCATTTGGTGTCGTCGCTTAGCGGTGCGCTGTTGGTGCCTTCAAGGCTCTGGTACAGTCGGTGGCCGGTGTCATCGGTGACGATATCTTCGAGGCTGTAAGGGCCGCCATCATAGACCTCGTAAGCTGTGCCGACCTCATCCCATTCATCGGGTGAGCTGGCTGGCGCGTTACCCAGATTGGCATCGACCTTGCTTTCGTAAACCGTAGCGACGGTCCCTGCGATCACGCTGGCCTGGTCGCCCGTGTCATAGCTGGTCCCGCCATTATAGGCCGCAGGCGGCGTCTCGACGACGCTGGAGACCAGCGTCACGTCCGACACGGCAAGTCCCTTGGCCCACTTCATCGTACTCATGCCGCCACCTGCGTTGTGATCGGCGTATCGCTGTCATTGGTGACCGCCACGTGATCGCGGCGATCCCAGTTGCTCAGCTTCTCTTCAATGTCGCGCAGCGGCGGAACTACGCCTGCCGCGTTGGCGTTCATGGCCTGGTGCAGCGCCGCCACTTCGGCGCGCAACAGAGCCAGTTCGGAGACCACGCTATCAAAGCCGGTCGACATCGTGTCCTGGATGTCCGGCACCAGCTCAGTCGCTTGCGTCTTTTCCAGATCCTTGAGTAGCTTCGCGACGTCCTGCGTTCCCTCGACATTGGCCGATGCTGAGGAAGCCTGTTGCTGAAGGAGGACGATCTGCTGCTCGGCCAGGCTGGAGCGTGCGTCGGCACCGGCAATTGCATTGTCGGCCGCGCCCGCAACCATGGCGATATCGCGGCGGTACTGAACATAGGAAGATGCCGAATCGAGCGAAGCATCAAGAAAGCTCTTCGCTGCGCCGGTGAAGCCTTCCAGCCCCTTGACGTTGCCGCGCGAGGCAAGGTCGGCGACCGAGAGATATTCGGCCTTCGCGCGGGAATATCCGGCCTCGCCATAATTGTCGTTTGCGACCAGCCCTGCGCGGAATTCCCGGATGCCTTGCGCGAAATTGCGGAACTGCTGCGCGGTCGATTGCAGGGCCGATGCTTGCGCCTGGGCTGCACGGGCGGCTTCCTCAGAGGCCGACTTCTGTCTCTCGATCGACTGGATATGGGCAAGTAGCGCACGGTTGGCCGGATCGGCTTGTTCCAGCTCGCGGAGATTAAGTGCGGCCTGGTTGCCCATCAACTGCAGCAGGCGCGTTTCGAGGTTGTAGCGCTCCGCCGCGATCGCCTGGACTTTCGCCAGCGCTTCGGCCTCGTCCTGCAGGCCGAACTTACGCATGGTGAGCGCGCGCAGACTTTCCTCGGTCGCTGCGAGTTCCAGATTACGTTCCAGCGTGACAGCGCCCAGCAGATCGCCTTCAAGGCGGAGCACTTCGGCATGGAGCCCGAAATAGCGTTGAGCCCAGTCGTGTGACTGCTGGACTGACGCTGCATGTTCCGCCGTGGCCTGTGCTGCCTGCTCCAGTTTGCGGGCCTCATCCTCAAGCGCCCAGAGCCGTTCCTTGAAGGGAAGCAGCCCGGCAGCCATGGTCTCACGCTCCAGCTCGCGCTGCGCGGCAAGCGCGCCCACCGCATCGCCTTCGGCCTCCATGATCTGGATGAGCAGTTCTCGCTTCGCGCGCTCCTTCTCGATCTCTTCACGATTGAACTGTTCGACGATCTCCTGGCGCTTGTCGGCCAGGAACTGTTCGGCAAGCACACGGTCCTCGGCTGAGGCACCAGCCTCATCGAGCAGCTTGATAATTTCAGCCTCTTGCTGAGCGAAGGCAGCCAGCGCCGTATTGAGCGGATCTGTGGTCTGATGGATCTCGCCCAGGACAGTCTGGTAGGCCTGCGCCTTGGCGATGCGCGCGTCGATGTCGCCGTCGCCCTGTAACAACCTCTGAACGCCTTCTGAGAGCCCTTTCGCGGCACCATCGGCAAATGCATCCTCAAGGATCGCTTCGATCAGCGCTGCACTGTCCTGGCCGAAATCGAGCGCGCCCTTGCTGGTCTTGGAGATACCGCTACCGGTTGGGTCGTAGCGCAGGCTGTCCTTGCGGACCGAGACCGATCCAGAGAAGCTCCCCAGCTCGCCGCCAAGTGTTTCGATGATTTGCCGAAGTCCGCCGATGGCCTGCTCGGCAAGCTGCGTAGCGGTGTCGCGGCGCGAGGAACTGTTGCCCCATCCACCGACGATGCCGACGCCGTTGTCATTGGCGCCAATCGTGGCCCCGCCGCGCTTGGTAGATTTGACCGCGCCGCCGACCAGACCGCCGAGTAGTGCACCTCCAATCGCACCGACGGGGCCGAAGGCCGCTCCGCCAAGCGCTCCGCCGATCTGCCCACCTGACTTGCTGCCAGTGAGTTTGCCAAGCGGACTGCCGATCGCGGCACCAAAGCCGCCGCCCGCCAATGCTTGACCAAGCATGGCAGTGGAGCCATTTGCGCCCAGGCCAAGGAGAGAGTTAAGCCCGCCCTCGACGCCGACGCCCATGCCCGCGATCGACCCGGGCGAGAGCAGTCCGCCAGCCAGCGTTCCAATGCCGCCCATGCCGAGCAACGAAGCGGCAGGATTGCCCGAGGACAGCGCGCCCAGGACATTGCCGAACTGGCCGCCGATCCCGCCCATGCCAGCGAGCGCACCGGTCAGAGCGCGGATCTGGTCCTCCAGCATCCGGGCCTGTTCAAGCTGTTCCTCAATATAGCTGCGCCCGTCGATCAGGCGGAGCTGCTTCTCGTAATAGTCCTGCCAGGCCGATTCAGCATCGCCGACTTTGTTCTCGACAGCCTCCGCCTTGAAAGCCTCTTTCTCCAGAGCCAGCGCCACTTTCTCACGCGCCGGACCGACCAGACCAAGCAGCGCGATCTCGCGCTCTATCGGATCGAGGCGGCTCTTCTTCCAGTCGATGCTGCGCTCCTGGTCGCGTTGCATCTGCTGCAAGCCCAGATCGAATTCACGCTGTTCGGAAAGGCGCTTGATTGCGGCGCGCTGCTCATCGGTTGCTGCTGCGGCCATGGCATGCGCCACTTCAAGCGCCCGCAGCTCTTTGGGCGTTTTGCCGATCCGCTCGATCTCTTCGTCCAGCGATTCAATGTAGCGATCGGCAGCGGTATAGGCTTGCTTGTAGGCCCGCTCCTGGTCGGACAGGGACTTTGTTTGCTTTCGGGAAGTGCGCGTCGATTTTTCGGTTGTGGAGTTGAGGCGCTCCTGATTGCGCGTCTGCATCGGGACAACCGTGTTGGCAACCTCCATGGCCTGGTTCAGATTGGATTGCGCTTTCTCGGCGTCCTCCTGGGCGGCAGCACGCTTCTTTTCGAGTTCACCAAGCTTCTGGTACAGCGGTGCAGCTGCTTCGCCGCCACCGAGCGAACGAACCAAAGCGTCCGCATCGGCCTTGGTTCGCTTTATCTCGGCATCGAGTTGAGCGACCTGCGCCTGCGCAGTGATTAATTTCTTGCCCTCATCGGTGAATACGTCCGAAACCTTGCTGGATTGGTTGATTGACTGCATCAACCTCGACATCGCACTGTCTGCCGCATCAGCTACATCATCCAGCGCGTCCTTCGTCTCGAACAGCCTACCGATCAGCGGCACAAGCACGAGGGTAGCGCCAGTGAGCGCCATGCCCCACGGGCCGCCCAGAAAAGTTGCGACTTTGCTTGTCCCGCCCATCATCAACTGGACTGCCTGGACTACCTGGCCTGATTGTGACGCGAATATCTGCATCGGCCGGGCCCCAAGCGCGAACATCGTGGAGACATCGCCCAGCTGATAGGACAGCTGCTGCATTCCGGCCTTCTGTGCGCCGGTCGATGCCACCACCATCCGCCCACTCGCCGCAGCCTGTGCCTGCTTGGCGGACATGCCCCCAAGCGCAACTGAAGCGCGCTCCCACTCCTTGCCGGTTGTATCAATGCCGGATGCAAGCAGCCGTTGTTCTGCGGCGGCCTTTGCGGATGACCCGGAGTATTTATCGAGTGCAGTTTTGGCCTGAGTGGTGTCTGCCGTCAGCCGTTTGGTAGAGCCGTCCGCTCTATCCAGAGCGGTGGACATATCCACCGCCTCTTTCTCGGCGCGGGCCATGGCCTTCTCGACATCGGCCACGGCCTTCTGACCACTGGTTGAATCACCGCTGATGACAAGGGCTGTGCGCAGGGTCATCGGCTCACTCGCCGTTCGCGGCTTGGCGTGCCGCCGTTTCCATGGTGCGGATGCCCGTCCATAATTCCGGTGTGACCTCTATCTGCTGAGCATCCAGCCCGGCGCGGGCGGACGCATAGTCGAGCCCGACGTAGTGCAGCCTGCCGGTCGCGAGCGGGACAGTGCGCCACTGAGTGGCGATCGCTGCGAATGCCAGGACGATGTTCCAGTTCTCCGGCCATATCGCAATCTCTGCCCGCTCCTTGCCTTCTGCCTGCTCAATCCTTGCAATGACCTCTTCGGTGCGCCCCAGTCGCGCGCGTCCTGGACTGCCTCGGATGGTCCGGTGCCGCGTCGGCCGCCAAAGAAGGCGCGCGCGGCCTCGGTCAGTTTCCCTTCTTGGCCTTGGTGATCGCCTCGAAATATCCGCTGCTGATCGCGGCGCGCGCATATGGCAGTTTAAGAACATCGTCGCGAAGCGCATCAGAGTAGGGCATCGGCTTGCCCTCGGCGTCGCCAACGTCATCCAGTCGCTTAACTATCGCGAGAAGGAATTCTTTTGTCCCTTCATTCGTGCTCAGCTCAAAACCGCCGACCTCGTCCGGTTCGAGGACGTTGTAGGTGACATCGAAATCTTCTTCTCGGTGGCCTCCATCAATCGGTACTACCGCTGTGACAGTGTGCTTGAAGGTGGGGTTGTCGACGAGCTTGAACATGAAGGGCATTCCTTTGGGCTGGCGCCTGAAGGTTTGCCCTCCAGGCGCGAATTATCAGGTGAGCGTGATCTTCCACTGGTCATCGCCAGAGGCAGGCAGCGGTATAAATTCCAGCGGCCATTCCAGGACATTCTGCTCCTGGCTGTAACCGCTCGGTCGTTTCTGCTGCGCCTGGTCAAAATCGAACTGGACGATGTTTCCGGCCACCGTGCCATGGATCAGCTGAATGGCCTGCTTGGTCTGGTTCTGAGCAATGGCAAAGGGGTTGTAAGTGGCAAGCGCGGTCGCTTCGATGGTCGCTTTCAGGCGCTCATCACGATCAACGATATGAATGCCCTCGTAACCGATCAGCAGGCGCTGCTGGATCTCATTGGCGAGATTGAACTCGAAGCTGCGCAAGATGAAATCGGTGCCGCCGATCGTGAATGTCGGCGTGTTGGTATTGGTCGCAACCTTTGGGTTCTGGAAGGCGGAAAAGTCCGGCGTCACCTTGGCCTCAGTCGTCGGTAAGGCGAACAGGCCGGTCATGGTGAAGTTCAGGACCGGGATACCCTGCGCATTGACCTTGATGACGAATGTGCCGCGCCCGCCCAACAGGACATGGCGAACGGTATCGATCGCGAAATAGATCGAGCCGCTTTCCGGATCGTCAGTGATCGGATCATATTCGACCGATGTGAGCGCGACGATCGTCTCGGCAGCACCGCACATACGGATAAGCGGCCCCCAGGCAGGAGCGGTCCCGGCTGTACCGGAGGCTGCCAATTCCACGTCGAAGGTCAACGTGCTGTAAAGCCCGACCGGGATTTCCTCTGAAGCGCCGAAATAGGGCGTTTCCAGATTGCGGCTTTCGTCCTGTCCCTCCATCGGTGAAAGGCTGACATTGGTAGCCAGGATAGCATTAGCGCCGCCAGTCGGCACTGCATCGACGCCATATGTGGCCTCTGGCTTGGCGAGCAGGGTCTTGGATTTCCAGTACATGGATCAGGCTTCCTTCTTATCGGCGACGGGCGTTTCGACCCTCTCCGGCGCGGGTGAAGCTGTCTTGGCCTTCGTCGTTCGACGCGGCGCGGGCTTGGTGAAGTGCTTGCGGCTCAACTTGCCGGTCTTGCCGTCCCGGACGTAGCTGCCGCCTTCGCGGGGGCGGTTGGGCTTTTCGGTCTTGCTCATGGTGTCACTCTCATCTGATCGTGCAGGGTGAAATGGATCTCGTAGACAAGCGCGCCGTTCTTCGATCCGACGAGCTCGGCCTGGCCAAGTTTGAAAACGCCGGGCGCATCGTCTGGCCCCCAGCCGACAACGCCTTCGATCACGTCTCTCACCAGTGGCGGCAACTCATCGAGCGCGCCTTTGGCGAGGGCCGATCCCGCGTGGCGGATGACCAGGACAACCATCACGGTTTCGGTAAAGTCCTGGATGAACATTCCGGTCGCTGCAGTTGTAGTGCCGCCCGCGAGAGGGCCAGGCAGGACATAACCAGCGCGATCGCTCTGGGGCAGCTGGTCGCGCTCAACCATGGCGGCGAACTGTGCGGCATTACCGAACGTCCCCGCAAAATCGGGAGCCTTCGCTTCTATGCGGGTGCGGACCTCATCGAGCCTGATCATATGAAGCCTGTCAGGTTGGCTTCGGTGAAGGGCCGCTCGCGATCCGTGGTCTGGACGCCTGATGCGCCCGAACTGGTTGGCTCAACGCCAGCAACGGGCAACCGGATGACCCCCTTGGAGATCTTCTCCAGCGCGGCCAGAGCGTCCTTGTAGTCTTCCTTGATCTTGTCGTTGGGCGTGTAGCGGTGGCAATTGTAGATTGCGATTCGCTGGGCGATGTCCTGGAGCAGCGGCGGCGTTTCAGCCAGCGGCATCTGGTAACGGCCAGAGACATAACCGTCGATCACTGCATCGGTATCAGCCAGAGCCCGGTCCACCACATCGCTGTCGACCGCACCGGCTGGCGGGTCCGAGCGATCAGTCAGCTCGATCAGCATCCGTTCGCCGTAGCGATCATTGAGCATGAGAAGAGTGGCGTAAGTCATCGCTTAGAGGGCTCTCAGGAGGGGGTTTCGGCGGCGGCGATCGTTTCCCGCAGGCCATCGGCCCAATCATCTGGAAACGGGACATTCGTCCCTTCAACGACCAACTGGCATGACAGGCGAGGATCGCTAAGGATCGCGAGCAGGCGGCGCGCTCCTTCAACATCGTCGCCTAGCTGGCCAGGTGTAATCTCGACAGGCTCCGGACCGAAGTGACACCCGGCGCGGCGG
>JAHRVR010000243.1 GCA_019090585.1 Sphingomonadaceae bacterium | reverse complement strand
CAGATGTGTATAAGAGACAGGTATTTCGCTGACCCAGATCCGCGCGACCCGGGTCCGCGACGATTATACAATCGATTTCGAAGGACCGGGCAACAAGGTCTGGCGCAATACTTTGACCAACCGCTGCTCCGGCCTCACTTCGCAAGATGCCTTTACTTACAAAACCTCTCTCAGCCAGCTTTGCAGCAATGAAATCATCTATGTGCTCGACCGGGTCGGCGGGGAATTGCAGCGCGGCGCGGGATGCGGCCTTGGCCCCTTCGTGCCGGTCAAGCTGGTGAAGGACTGACGCTCACGCGCTGACCGCCTCGCCAAGAGGTTCGCAGATCAAACTGCCGCGCTAGCCATCAAACATCGTCGGCGCTGATCATTTCTTCGCGGTCGATCTCGCCGGTCATGACCGCAACGGCTGTCGTCACCGCCGCATCGCCGGTGACATTGGTGGCCGTGCGCATCATGTCCATGATCCGGTCGACCCCTGCGACGAAAGCAATCGTCTCAAGCGGAACGCCCACCGCGCCGAAAACCAGTGCCATCATGATGAGCCCCGATCCCGGTATTCCCGCCGCGCCCACCGAGCCCAGGGTGGCCAGCACCGAGATGAGCAGGTAATCTCCAAAGCTGAGGTCCACGCCGAATATCTGGGCGCCGAACAGCGTCGCCAGGCCCAGATACATCGCGGTTCCGTCCATGTTGATTGTCGCGCCCAGCGAGACGACAAAGCTGGATGTCGGCCGACTGACACCCAGATTGCGCTGGGTACAGCGCAAGGTGACTGGCAGGGTCGCATTCGACGATGCCGTGGAATAGGCGACGGCCATCGCATCCACGATCCCGCGGAAGAAATGCTGTACCGGAAGCTTGGCAAGCAATCGGATCATCGCCGTGTACATCACCCCGATGATGAGCAAACAGCCGAGGTAATTGAGCGCAACCAGCTTGGCGAGCGCGACCAGTGCATCCTGCCCCAGCGTGCCCGCCACCCATGCCATCAGGGCAAAGACACCGAAGGGGGTCAGCTCCATCACCACCATCGTCACTTTTTGCATAACCGCTGCGCCGCCATCGAAAAGGCGCGCCACGCTCTGGCCTTCCTCTTTCGCCATTACGATGCCGATGCCGATCAGCAGGGCAAACACGATCAGCGGCAGGACTTGCGCATCAGCCATCACCGCGACCGGGCTCTCGGGCACGATTGACAGGATCATGTCGACCGCGCTCGTCTCGTTAGGTTGCGGCGTCGGCCCGCGCTGGATCGCGCTCGTGTCGATCCCCTCGCCAGGCGCGAACAATGTTCCCAGCCCCAGGCCGAGCCAGACCGCGATCTGGCCCGTCACCACAAACAACAACAAGGCCCTCCACCCGACCTCACCGAGTTTACGCAAATCGCCTATCGAAGCGACGCCCGCCACGATCGAAACAAAGATCAACGGCACGACCAGCATCTTGATCGACTTGATGAAGAAATCACCGATCCACTTGATCGATGCCGCCTCGGGGCCCCACAACAGCCCGGTGACGATGCCCAGAACAAGCGCCGCGATGACCCGCTGCCAGAGCGGAATGGAAAACCAGAAACGCAGCATAAATCCCCCTCAAGCCCTAACCGGGCGGTACGACAAAATTTGGCCTAGGCCAGTGCCGCCTCGGCAATGCGTCGGTATATGCGCACCAGCGTGTCCAGATCCGCAAGATCCACCGCCTCATCGGCCTTGTGCATTGTGGCGTTGCGCAAGCCCAGCTCGATCACCGGGCCAAAGTCTTTCAGAAAACGTGCATCGGATGTGCCGCCGCTGGTGGAAAGCGCAGGCCGCCGGCCCGTTTCAGCTTCGACAGCGGAAACCACAATGTCTGAAAAGGCACCTGGCTCTGTCAGGAATGCTTCACCCGAAAGCTCGGCGCGCGCAATCACGCCGCCATGCTTCGCGGCAATCGCGGTTATGCGCTCGACCAGTTCGCGCCCTTCATGCAGCGCATTGAAGCGAATCGAAATCCGCGCCCGCGCTTGCGGCGCGATGACATTGGTGACCGGATTTCCGACTTCAAGATCAGTGATTTCGAGATTGGACGGCTGGAACCATTCCGTCCCCTCATCAAGTGCAAGCGCGTCCAGTTCGGCCAGCATTGCCACCAGCTTTGGAATGGGGTTTTCAGCCAGATGCGGATAAGCGACATGGCCTTCCACACCCTGCACTTCCAGCCATATATTAACCGATCCGCGCCGCCCGATCTTTGCTGTATCGCCCAGCCGGTCCACCGATGTTGGCTCTCCAACAAGGCACAAATCCGGGATCGCACCCAGATCGCGCATAAGCTCCATCAACACCAGCGTGCCGTATTTCGCAGGGCCTTCCTCATCGCCGGTAATGATGAAGCTGATCGTGCCCGCCTCGGGCGGGATATCGCGCACAGCCGCGGCCATGGCGGCGATTGCGCCTTTCATGTCCACTGCGCCGCGCCCGTAAAGCAGCTGCGCGCCGCCGGGCACTGCCCGCCGCTCTGGCGCGAACGGTCCGCTCTCCCAGCCATCTCCGGGCGGCACGACATCAAGGTGTCCGGCAAAGGCGAAATGGCGGCAGCCTTCCGGTCCCTTGCGAATCGCGAACAGATTTTCGACCGGCCCCTCAGGCGGTTCGCCCGTCACTGCGCGGTGCACAGCAAAGCCAAGCGGGGCGAGCAGTTCCTCAAGACAATCGAACACCATGCCCGTTGCAGGCGTGACACTGGGACAGGCAATCAGCGCTTCGGCCATTTCGGCGGCGGATTGGATGTTCGTGGCGGCCTTTGTCATCACTGCTTCATCGCATATGGACTAAGTGCTGGCGAGACAAGGTGGGGGTGTGGGCTGACGCCCGAACATTCGAATAGAAAATCAGGCCTGGACCGGCATTTCATATTGCTCGATCACCCAGTCCTCTTCCTCGGCGGCGGTAAGCCATTGCGCCAGCCACTCATGCTCAAGGATTGCCTGCATGTAGGCCTGCGCAAACCCCGGCACGGCGATGCCATAAGTCACAAAGCGGCTGACAACCGGCGCATAGACAATATCGGCGGCGCAAAAGCTGCCGAACAGGAAGGGTCCACCCTTGCCGAAACGCGCGCGCGCCTCTGCCCAAAGCTGGAGGATACGGATCACGTCAGCCTGAACGGCCTCATCCGGCGCAAAATTCGGAACACGCTCTCGCATGTTCATCGGGCATTCGCGGCGCAGGGCGGTATAGCTGGAGTGCATTTCTGCCACCATCGATCGGGCCATGGCGCGCGCATCATCGGGCTTGGGCCAGAAACGGTCCCGGCCCACCCGATCCGCCAGATATTCGATAATCGCCAGGCTGTCCCACACCACCGCCTCTCCATCCCACAGGATTGGCACTTTGCCGGATGAAGGGGCAAGATCGTTCGATTGCCGTTGCTGGTCCCAGTCTTCGCCAAACAAGGGCACGGTCAATACTTCGAATGGCAAGCCGGCTTGCTTGCAGGCAAGCCAGCCCCTGAGCGACCAGCTGGAATAATTCTTGTTGCCGATGATAAGCTTCATGGGATCGCCCGCGCCTTTCCTGTGCGGTTTGGAGATGTGTCTGGGAGCAGAAGAGGGCCGAAACCACACACACGAAACGTAACCTGTCTAACAAGCCAAGTCGACATGCGGCTGGAATGCGGTGGTGCCGGGCCAGCAATTCCTATGCGGCCCGGCACCCTTGCCATTTCATCTGGCGCGATCACATGGAGTGCTGGTGATGATATTCTGGCGTGCAGTCATGCGGCGTGGGGTCCGGGCAATCATTAGCATAGGCATTGGCATTGGCATTGGCATCTCCATAGCCACTGCTGCTGCGCGGCAGACCAAGTGTGTAACCCGGCTGGATGACACCGCCCGAAGTCATTGGCTCGGCCATGGGTTCGCCGCGAACGGGACTGTCCGGCATGGACGCCGATGCCGGATATTCGCGCTGCACCGTATTCTCATCATGCTCGTAGGGCCGATACACATTGCCCGCAGTCACAGGCTGTGTCTCTTCGCGCACTTCCACGGGGCGGGCAGGCACGCCGATAACAAGTCCGCCTGACTGCGGACCACCCGCCATGCCCGGCAGCGCCTCTGCACTGTCCGAAACCGGAGCGGTCATTTCGCCATATCCGACCGGCTCGGTCGATTGGCCATAGCGGCCCGGAACCGACATGACCGGCATAGGCTCATTGTACCGCCTCGACATCTGGTGGTTTTCAACCTGCCGATACCGTTCGTCGACGTCGGCGCGCACTTCATAGGCAGGATCCTCGCCCAT
>JAHRVR010000242.1 GCA_019090585.1 Sphingomonadaceae bacterium | reverse complement strand
TCGGATTCGACGTGCACGGCGACCCTTGCTGCATTCACGCTGTTGGCCATCACAGCGCCATCAGCAGAGGAAACGCGGCTGCGAGCGATTTCCAGGAAGGCATCATAAGCGCCCTGGAGGCTGCCAATCTGGGCCGAGGAGACGACCCTGGCAAAAAGCTGACCCCAAGGCAGACGATAAAGCGGTGCAGTGTTGACCTCCAGCCCCTTTTGTCCATCGATCTCGAAGCCGGCAGTCATGGAATGGGTGCGGTATTCCGGGATGAACGCATCCTCCACAACGATGTCCACGCTGCCCGTCCCACGAAGGCCGAAGACGTCCCAGCTGCCTTCGATAGTCCGGTAATCGGAGCGCGGGAGCAGGAAAGTCCGCAGGTCAGGCTGCCCGTCAGGCTCATCCGGCGGTGCGATCGAGCCAAGGAATATCCAGTCGCAATGCTGCGCACCGCTGGAGAAGCGCCAGTGACCCGAAAGGCGGAAACCTTTGTCCACCCTCTCGACTTTGCCCACAGGCTGATAAGTGGATGAAATCAGCGCATCGGGATTTTCGCCCCAGACTTCAGATTGTGCCTGATCATCGAACAGCGCAAGCTGGAATTCATGGACTGTGAGCAGGCCATAGATCCAGGCAGTAGACATGCACGCCTCGCCCAGCACCATCTGCACCTCGTAAAGCACGGCGGGGTGCATCTCATATCCGCGTAACGTTTGGGTCGAACAACGCGGAAGAGGCCCGCTGCCGTTATTTCGGCCAGAGTTTCATCCGGCACCTTGCCTTCATCATGGGTGCGCCGAGCCCGGTCTCTGATCGCGGGCAAAAGTGCGCGCGCCCTTTCTATCAATTCGCCTTCGGACGGAATCTCTTGCGGCACCGCACCGGTAGCAGCTTTCGCTATCCCGCGGGGTTCTCGGACAAGATTCATGAATGGCCTCTCAAAATTTCTTCCAAAGCCATACTAGAGATGGGAAATGTTGAGTCAATATTGCGTAGTAATTATAATCATTAATTACGCATTTTGGTTGCAAGCCAGATGATCTCGACTTACCCCAAAGCCAAGGCTCGGCAAGAAAGCCCAGGCTGGATTGGCACGACCGATCGAGGGGAGAGTTCGGGTGGACTATGATACGACAAGCCGCAGTGTCACGCTGACTGGCGGCGATTTACATTACCACGAGGTGGGCGAAGGCCCGGTGCTGCTCTTGCTGCATGGTTCCGGGCCGGGGGTTAGCGGCTGGGCCAATTTCAGCTCCAATCTGGAGTTTTTCGCAAACAGTCATCGCGTAATCGTGCCTGACATGCCCGGCTATGGCAAAACATCTGCGGCGCTAGGTGCCTCACCGCCTGAAACAGTCAATGTCGTCCTTGCGCTTCTTGATGCCCTGAATATCGAACGCGCGGACGTGATCGGCAATTCTTTTGGTGGGATGATCGCCACGCAGCTGGCCGCGCATCATGGTGGCCGCGTGCGGCGCCTGGTCTCGATCGGGGGCATCGGGCTTTATACGATGTCCAGTTTTCCGGCTGAAGGCCTTCGCAGACTGGTCGATTTCGTCGAAGACCCGAGAAGGGAGACCCTGGTCTCTTGGCTTAAATCCATGGTCTACGATGAAAGCCTTGTGACCGAAGAGATGATCCAGAGCCGACTGGAACTGGCAACGAAGCCTGAGATTCTGGCCGCCAGCAGGATGGTCTATTCGCGCGACGCGCTTGGCGCCATTGCCGCCAGCATGCGTGGGCCCAATGCGTTGGCCGGTATTTCACATCTTCCGCTGATAGAGGCACCGACCCTGCTTTGCTGGGGCCGCGATGATCGTGTCACCCCTCTCGACGGCGCGCTGGTTCCCATGCGCATCATCCCAAAATGCGAACTGCATGTCTTTCCGCAATGCGGCCACTGGACGATGATTGAGCAACGCGTTGCATTTGAATCTGCGGTGGGCGCGTTTCTCTCGCGTGAGTGACGGGGACAAAACTCTGCACGCGCTGGCCTTAACGATGAGGGTAAAGAAATGACGAGCGGCAACAGCAAAGTAGCGGTGGTTACGGGTGCGAGCCGCGGAGCTGGAGCCGGCATTGCACGCGCGCTGGGAGCCGCCGGTTATACGGTCTATGTCACGGGCCGGACGATGCAGGCCGGCACCAACCCGCTTCCTGGAACCATTGGCGAGACAGCTGACAAGGTGACCGCATTGGGTGGGCGGGGCGTCGCTGTATGTGTCGACCATCATAACGACGAGGCGGTCGCAGAACTTTTCAAGCAGGTAGAGCGTGATGAGGGCCGGCTCGATATTCTGGTCAATAATGCGGCTGCCGTAACGGGCGATCTGTTGTTGCAAGGGCCGTTCTGGGAAAAGCCGTTGTCGATGGTTGAGATCATCGATGTCGGACTGAGATCATCATATGTCGCGTCCTGTTTCGCAGCACCGCTGCTCGTCAGGACGCCGGGAAGCCTGGTCGTGTTCACCTCTTCCTTTGGTGCAACATGTTACATGCACGGCCCAGCCTATGGCGCGCAGAAGGCAGGCCAGGACAAGATGGCAGCGGACATGGCGGTTGATTTCATGGACTACGACGTTGCTGCGGTCTCGATCTGGATGGGCATGCTCAAGACAGAGCGCACCATGGACCTCGATGAGGAAGAAATGCTGCAATACAAGACATTCATGGAGAATGCGGAGACGCCTGAATTTACCGGCAAGCTGATCCGTGCCTTGCATGATAGCGACGAGCGCATGTCCCGTTCAGGCGAGACGCTGATCGGCGCTGAACTGGGTGAGCAGCTTGGCGTGACAGACGAAGACGGGCGCAGGCCGCCTTCGTATCGAAGCACACTGGGCGCACCGCCAGTTCGGAGCGAGGCCATCGTTCGTTAGGAGATTCATACCTGTAAAGGGGGTGAAAATGAGTGACGCTGTTGAAGAACGGTTGATGCGGCTTGAGGCTGAAAGCGAAATCCGCTCGCTCAAGGCCCGCTATCTCAATGCTTGCGATGCGAAGGAACCGGACCGGATCCGCGCCTGCTTTACCGCCGATGCGCGCCTCGATTACGGGCCGATGGGTAAGTTCGGGGTCGATGGCCTCATTGCCATTTTTACGCAAATCGCGGTCGACAGCCCGATCATCGATACGCACCATGGCCATAATGGCGAGGTGGAGCTGGTCAATGCAACCCAAGCGAGGGGGAAATGGAGCCTTGCCTTCAATACTTACGACCCCAGGAACGGTGAATTTCGTTCGCTTACTGGCTTCTACGACGATGAATACCTGCTTACCGGCGATGGCTGGCGCGTCGCTGCATCTACTTTCGCGCCGCGCGTAACCTTCAGCGGGGTGCTGAAAGATGTGGTTGTCGATACCGCGCCTTAGCCGCCACAACAGGTGAGCAGGCCGAGGCCATTTGTAGGGGCTTGCCGATCAGGGTCAGGAAAAAAGTCCCGG
>JAHRVR010000241.1 GCA_019090585.1 Sphingomonadaceae bacterium | reverse complement strand
GCATCGTAGCCAGGCTGGCTCGGGTCTGGGTACCAGCCGCCCCAAAGCGAGGGGTTGGAGACGACATACTTGTCCGTCCACTTGACGTTGGCTGCGAAACGCAGGCCACCATCCTCATTGGGGACCAGGTAATCGAAACCGAGGAATGCGGTCCAGTCAGGCGCGCGAGCCATCCGCCTACCAGAAACATCCTGCTCCACCGGATTGACATTCAGGAATGTCTTGAGCGGATCGCTGTTCGTGTTGAGACCCGGAGCGTTGGGATTGACGCCCAGCCCGGAGAAGATGAAATTATCGCCATATCTTGCATGGAGATAAGTGACACCGCCGCGCAGGTTGAAGTTTTCAAACAATTCGGCATCGAAGTTTGCTTCCATGCCGTAGATTTCGGCGGAGGGCGCATTCTGCAGTAGCACGACAGCTGAGCTGTCGACGAAATTGACGAAGCTGACCTGCAGGTTCTTATAATCCATGTAGAACGCGGCAAGGTCAAAGCGAATCCCTGATCCGGCATGCTTCAGGCCGACCTCAAAGCCATCAACCGTCTCTTGTTTGACGTCTTGCCAGTCGTCGGGGTCGCCGGAGAATGAGCCAGGCCACTCGCCCGATTTGAAGCCTTTCGAATATGAGGCATAGACATTGGTGTCAGGAGTGATCTCGTAAACGATCGAGGCGCGCGGTGTGAACTTGGTGTATTTCGAACTCTTCGTGGTGCTCGGGAAGGTTACGACACCGCCCTGTTCGCCGCCGGCGCCCCATTTGGCCAGGGTGTTGGTCTGTGTTTCCTCACTGTAGCGTCCACCGACAATGAAAGACAGCTGATCCGTGGCTTGAAGCGTGGCATCGGCGAATAGAGCCCAAGCCTCCTTGACGCGATCATAACGAGTCTCGCTGCCTATGGCATAATCGCTGAGCGGCTGTTCGGCGAGCGGATCATAAGTAAGGAATGACCCGTTTGCCGTCCCGGAATAGCCATAGTCCGGCGCACCCTTGGCGGTATCTGTCTTGATGCGGAAATACTGTCCGCCGACCAACAGGTTTAAACTATCACCCAGATCTAGATTGAGATCGACCAGCTGCTGGAACGTCTGATCAACGAAGCCGGACTCGCTGTATGTGATTTCTGCATAAGTGCCGTCAAAGTCAAATATCGTACTTTGTTCAATGTCCGTGTAGGCGGTAGTGGTGCGCAGCGTGCCAATACCGAGGTCAAGGTCGAGCTTCATGAAGAACTCATGCTGATCGACCTCCACGCCTGTATCGAGATTTGGCGCAGCCTGCCCCAGCTTTGTTGGCCTGAGGGGGCCAGCACCTGCCGCATTGCCAAAGAACGGGACGGTATTTTCAATCGGTCCAAAACTGGCGTTGAGCCCGCCATCGTCAGTATGGGTGAAACCATAGCCGAGCGTTGCGTTGAAGCTTGGTGAGAATTCGAACTTGAGCTTAGCTCGGAACGCGTCCTGAGCGATGGGAAAGGCTTTGCCGTCTATCTCGCCCGGGTTGGTGCGGCTCATCTTGTCCACATAGCCGTCGCGGCGGCGCGTATAGCCGGATACGACGATACCCATGCCTTCCGCAAGCGGGCCAGAGACAAACCCGCCCACGCTCCGCTCATCGAACCGGCCATAAGTTGCCTGAACCTTGCCTTCCCAAGTATCGGTCGGCTCCAGCGTCGTGAGCAGGATCGCGCCGCCCGTGGCGTTGCGACCATACAGGGTGCCTTGCGGGCCTTTCAGGACCTGCACGTTCTGGATGTTAGGAATGTCGATGGTGAGCGCGTGCGGCGCGGACTGATACACCCCGTCAATGTAGAGAGAAACATTGTTCTCATACGCACCGTTAATCACAGTGTTGACGCCGCGAATTGCGGGAGAGGGAACCGAACCGCCGTTCGCCAGCATGAAGCCGGTGGTGACGGCCGTCAGTTCCTTGACTGATCCGACGCCGGCGTTGGTCAGCGCTTGCTGATCGAGCACGGTGACAGACATCGGAACGTCTTTCAGTGCTTCTTCGCGGCGCTGGGCTGTAACGATGATGACGTTGTCATTGGAGCCTGCTTCTTCAGCAGACTGTGCAAGCGCCGGTGTAATGGCAAATGGCGCCGTCATGGCGGTAGCGCTCAATATCGCGGCCAGGCTAATGCCTCTCCGGCTGAACGCGTGGTCAGATCGTGTCACGCTCATTACATTCTCTCCCTGTTTATTAGTGATTAATCACGCAGGTTCGCGATACTTGCGGCAAAAGCAATCATAAAATGCACTGGATGCAGCGCATTCTATGATAATGTACGAAAGTGTATCAAAAATGCATCAAATTAGTGGTGCGGACGGCGGGATTCGAACCCGCACTGGGATGCCCAAGCGGATTTTAAGTCCGCTGCGTCTACCGTTCCGCCACGTCCGCGCGACCTAAATTGAGCGCGGCTTGGCTGATGGGACAAGTGCCGGGCTGATGGGGCAAGTGCCGGATTCCATCGCTGTCGCCGCTACCGAGCTAGTTCTTGTTCAGCCTCGCGCGCATTTCCTTGCCGGCCTTGAAATAGGGCACGCGCTTTTCGGGAACGTCCACGCTATCGCCGGTTCGCGGATTGCGTCCTTTGCGCGCTTCGCGCTGCCTGGTTGAGAACGCGCCAAACCCACGAAGCTCAGCCCGCCCGCCATTCGCCAGGCTTGCGGTAATCTCATCGAAGAAGGTATCGACTGCGCGTTCGACATCCTCTGCGCGCAATTCCGGATTTTCTTGTGCGATTGTCTGCAAAAGTTCGGATCTAATCATGGGATCCTTCCCCCTTTATGTCACGACCTGCCGCCGCCCAAATGTAACGACAGCCAAGGCAACAAACGATGCCATATCAATGGTAAAGGCGCAATGGCCATGCCGCCCCACTGTAAAGGACTGTGACAGTGCGTTCTATCCAAAGCCATTCCAACCTATTGGCTTCCCCGATCAGCGATTGCTCGTTAGTTTGCGCCGCCAGAGCCGGTGTTAAGAGCAGTGCATTGGCCGTAATACCAT
>JAHRVR010000240.1 GCA_019090585.1 Sphingomonadaceae bacterium | reverse complement strand
CCGCGACGAGTTGCTGGTAACGATGGCCGGCAAGGGACAGGCCGCAGCGGATTGCTCGACCGGAGAGCAAAAGGCGATGCTGATTTCAGTCATCCTTGCCCATTCGCAACTGCTGGAACAATCAGCCGGGAGCGCCGCGCGGCCCCGGATTCTATTGCTCGACGAAGTTGCGGCCCATCTCGATCCGATCCGCCGGGAAGCCCTGTTTGACCGGCTGCGCGATGGAAAGGCCCAAGTCTGGCTGACCGGGACCGAACCGGCGCCGTTCTCGTCCATCAAAGGAGAAATAGCCGTGTGGAAAGTCACCGGCGGAACCGCCAGCCGGGTCGATTAGAGGGACGCCAAAGCCCCATGTGACTGAAAGGGCCTGGGATGTTCTGGCCACGGCGAAGTGCAATCAACTCACGAGTGGATCAACACCGGACATTCAGTTCAATCCACATCGCTCTGCGGCAGCGCATCGGCAACCGCGTCCACGCTCGCGGCGACCATCGCGTCCAATCCTGCATCGGTGGGGTGGACCTTGTCCTTCTGAACCAGATCGGGCCGGTCCATCAGCGGCTGGAGGAAAAAGGGCACCAGCGCCGCTCCATATTGCTTCGCCAGCGAAGGGTAGATCGGATTGAAAGCATCGGCATAGGCGTTACCAAGATTGGGCGCGGCCAACATGCCGAGCAACAAGGCATCAATGCCGCGCCCGTCCAGCTCCTTCAGCATCGCTTCGAGATTGGCGCGCGTCTGTTCAGGTGCAAGGCTGCGCAGCATATCGTTCCCGCCAAGGCTTATGATGACAAGCTCGGGCGCGGTCGCCTGATTGTTGAGCGTAAAGGCCAGCCGCTGCAGCCCGGCCGCTGTGGTATCGCCCGAGACACCGGCATTGGCTATACGCGCGTTCACGCCGCGCACGCGCAGCGCCGCTTCCAGACGCTCTGGATAGCCCTGCCCCTCTTCCAGCCCATATCCGGTCAAAAGGCTGTCTCCGATGGCCAGTATCCGCACCTCGCGGCCCATCACCGGGATTTCGGGCGGGCTATCGATGCTGGACTGCGGCGCCTGCGGAACAACAGGCGCTTCGCTGTCACATCCGGCGAGGAGGGCCAGCAGCGCCAGCGAAGTTACATACACTTTCATACATCTCTCTCCTTGCCGGGTGGCTTCTAGCTATGGCATCTGGGCGGCGTGACAACCCCCACTCCCGACCCGGTTATTAATGCGCGCGGCCTGAGCCTGACATTGGACAGCGGCGGCGGCAATGGAACGGGCGCCGTTCATATCCTGCGCAGCATCGACCTGACGGTGCCGCAAGGCCAGACGCTCGCTCTGCTGGGGCCTTCGGGATCGGGCAAGAGTTCGCTGATGGCGGTCCTGTCCGGCCTGGAACGGGCGACATCGGACACACTGACCGTTGCCGGCCAAGATTTTGCCATGATGGACGAGGACGCGCTGGCAAACGCGCGGCGGGGCCGGATCGGCATCGTGCTTCAGGCCTTTCACTTGCTACCAACCATGACCGCGCTGGAAAATGTGGCAACGCCGATGGAACTGGCCGGTATGCCCGATGCTCTGGAGCGCGCGCAAGCAGAGCTGGCTGCGGTCGGGCTGGGCCAGCGCCTGATGCATTATCCGGCGCAGCTATCGGGCGGCGAGCAGCAGCGCGTCGCCATTGCCCGCGCCACCGCGCCGCGCCCTGCCCTGATCTTTGCGGACGAGCCGACCGGCAACCTTGACGCTGCAACTGGCGAGACGATCATAGAACTGCTCTTTGCCCGCCGCGCGGAAACCGGCGCGACATTGCTGATGATCACGCACGATGCCGCCCTGGCACAGCGCTGCGAGCGGATTGTCACCCTTTCCGACGGACAGATTTTCAGCGACAGCGCCGCGCCATGACCGCGCGTCTGCCATGGGGCATGGCATGGCGCATCGCCCGCAGAGAACTATCCGCCCGCTTCAGGGGGCTACGCCTGCTGCTGGTGTGCCTGTTCCTTGGTGTCGGTGCGCTTTCCGCCATCGGCACGTTGACCGGATCAATCGCGGACGAGCTCGAAACGCGCGGGCGCGAGATTCTGGGCGGCGACGTGGAAGCAAGCGTCTGGCAACGCGAGCCATCCAGCGAAGAACTGGCCGCGATCCGCGAGCTCGGCACTGTTTCCACCGGATATCGGATGCAGGCCATCGCGGTGAAGGGAGAGCTTTCCGCGCCGATCGCGCTGAAATCGGTCGATAGCAACTGGCCGCTGATCGGAACGCTCGAACTGGCAGATGGGCGCAAGGTCGGGGCGCCGCCTTCGGGCGTGGTCTACCTTTCGCAAGGCACGGCGGAGCGGCTTGACCTGAGCAAGGGCGCTTCGATCACAATCGGAGGCACGGCGCTGGATGTCGGCGGCATCATCGCCAAAGAACCCGAAAAGCTGGGCGAAGGCTTCAATCTGGGCGATATCGCCATCACGCGTGACGATATGCCGCGGCGGGCCGGACTGACTGCACCGGGCGCGATGTACCGCACCAAGACACGCGCCGTGCTGAAACCCGGCATTGATCCGGGCCGGGCCATCAAGGACATCGAGGAACGCTTTCCTGCCGCCGGTTTTGAATTTCGCACGCGTGACAACGCCTCTCCCGGCACCGAACGTTTCGTTTCGCGCATGGGGGAATTTCTGGTGCTTGTCGGCCTTGCCGCGCTGGTGATTGCCGGGATCGGGATCGGCGGCGGCGTTTCCTCTTATCTCGAGGCGCGGCGCGCGAGCATCGCGACATTCAAGGTGCTGGGCGCCACCAGCCAGGACATCGCGCGCATCTACCTGCTGCAGATCGGGCTGGCAGCGGTGGTGGGAAGCCTTGCCGGACTGACAGCGGGCGTTCTCGTCACGCCCTTGCTTGGCCAGCTGCTGGGAGAGATTCTGCCGGTGTCCCCCGGATTTGTGCTGGATGGCAGCGCGCTGCTGACCGCAAGCACATATGGGCTGCTCGTGGCATTCATCTTCAGCGCACCGCCCCTGATCCGCGCAAAGTCCTTCCCCGCCATGGCCCTTATGCGCGCGCGGGTCAGCCCCCTCACCGTGCCGCCCCGGCAACTGTTCTGGACAGTGGGCGCAGGACTGGCCGCGATCGTGGCTACCGTGCTGGTAACAGCGTCCAACCCGCAGATCAGCGCCCTGTTCCTGGCAGGTGCAGCCGGTGTCCTGGGCTTTCTGGGCCTGCTGGGCTGGGCGATCCGAAAGGGTGCAGAGCATGTGCCCCGCCCGCGCAACCCCCTGCTGCGCGCGGGGCTCGCAAACCTGCATCGCCCTTCGGCACAAACCGGTTCGCTGGTAACGGCGCTGGGCTTCGGCCTCTCCGCCTTCGTGCTGCTCGCTGCCATCCAGACCAGCCTTGATGCTAATATCCGCGCCCGCATCCCGCATCGCGCGCCGGATTATTTCGTGCTCGATGTTCCCAAGGACGGCGAGGAGCAATTTCGCCAGGCGGTTCTCGATACGGTGCCGCGCGCGCAAATCCGCACGGTCCCGGCACTGCGCGCCAGAATCCTTGCCTATGGCCCTGAAAGCGCCATGACCCGCGTTTCCAACGTAGAGCACATTCCCGACAACGCATGGGCGCTGCGCGGTGAGCGCGGCATCACTTATCATGCCAAGCTTCCTCAGGGGAACGAAGTCATCAGGGGCGAATGGTGGCCTGCGGACTGGGTGGGCGAGCCGCTCGTATCGGTCGAGGATGAGCTGGCCGATGCGGTCGGGATCGAGATCGGCGACATGATGACAATCAGCGTTCTTGGCGTCGAGCGCAGCGCGCGTGTCGCCTCCATTCGCCGCATCGACTGGCAGAACCTGAGCTTCAACAATGTCCTTGTCTTTTCGCCCAACACGCTGGCGGACGTGCCGCACAATCTTGCTGCGACGATAAACGTTCCCGCCGGAGTCACAACGCAAGGATTGCTGGGGCAACTGGTCCGCGCGTTCCCATCAACATCGGTGATTGAAACCGGCGGGCTCCTGCGCGAAGCGCGCGCTCTGCTCAGCCAGATGTCAGCAGCGATCCTGTCGGCAGCGTCGGTGGCCGTGCTGGCGGGCCTTGCTGTGCTGCTGGGCGCGATAGCTGCCGCCCGCGCCAGCCGGACTTATGATAATGTTATCTTGCGCGTGCTGGGTGCAAGCCGGCGCCAGCTGCTCTTGCTGCAACTGGCCGAATATGGACTGCTGGCCCTGATACTATCGGGCGTGGCACTGGTGCTGGGCAGCGCGATCGGCTGGGCAGTAATCACCGGGCTGTTTGAATTTGACTGGCTGCCGGATTGGCCGAAAATACTGGCCGTTCTTGTGGCGGGCGTTGCGCTTATTCTCGGCTTTGCGCTGGCAGGATCGCTGCAATTATTGCGGGCCAAGCCGGCGCAGGCGCTGCGCGAGCTCTAGAGTGTCATGAAAAAACGTCGGGAGGACCTTCCCGGTCGCCCGATGCGCCAATCGCAAGGGCGCCTGCATGAAACAACGTGGGTATCAGTGGGATGAAGTTGAGCAGCGGCACAATGTCAAAGATCGCCGCCATCACCGGAAAGGCAATCAGCCAGCCCTTGTCGATCACTTTGCCGCGCGCATGGGCAATAACGCATAGCCCGATCAGCAAAGCGACATGGACAAGCAGCAAGACAAGGCCAGCGCCGCCGGCTGCCAGATGCACCATGTTCACTATGATGGAATTCGATCCGAAATAGGGCAGGATGTAGGTCGGGATCATCAGCAGGATATAAAGCCCGGCGAAGTTCGACCCACTCGACACAGTGGTTTTCAGCTTGTCCATAAGTCCATCATGCCTTGCGAATGCGGCTCAAGGCAAGAGCGCGGCGCGGCGAATTTCCTTCAAAACTCGCCGCCAACCCGCTCCCGCTCCGAACAATACCGTCAGGAAAAGACGTCAACGCTTGCCGGGTCTTTCGGATCGGGGCCGAAACGATTTGGTCCAGGCGTGCCGGGCAGGAACATCAACACCAGGAACGCTATGCCGGCAATAAAATTGACGATCGGAATCAACGAACCAACGACCAGGCCAAGATACCACCAGCCGCTCATGTCCCGGTCATGCAATCGGCGAACGACCACCGAAATGCTCGGAATAAGGATGCCAAGCCAATAGAGCCCTATCACGATACCGAAACCGCCAGCAAAAATGCTGGCAAATGCACTTGGATCTCCGCCTTCCATATCAGACAAAGCGCCCATGGATGCACCAGTGCCGAACAAGATGGCCATCAGAAGAACAATAATGATGACATTCAGCAAAGCGAATGACCAGTATTCCTTACGCCGTGAACGGCCTTTGAAATCGAAATACCGCTTGAACGGCAAAATTGCCCACTGAAGCATGATAAACCTCCCCTTCCCCATACGCGAAGCAGGTTGCAGCCTATCAATATTTTTCATGGCGATAACCCCTTTAATTCGGGAATCGCATCGCAGTTAGGCTCTGAACCGATCCGGATTGCAAATTCCAAACCGTTGCTCATCGCACAGCGCCAGCTCGGGCTTGGCCCGGCGGGATTGAAAGAAGCACCAACCCACGAGATACTGCGAAGCTTGCTCAATTCTGCTTCATCGGCTAAAGGCGCGCGGATTGTGCGGTGCAGCAACACGCCCGCCCTACCCCCAATTCAAAGGCTTAATGATGTCCGCCTCGCTTCCTTTGCGCAATATCGCGATCATCGCGCACGTCGATCACGGCAAGACCACGCTGGTTGACCAGCTTTTCCGCCAGTCCGGCACTTTCCGCGACAATCAGCGCGTTGAAGAGCGCGCGATGGATTCCAACGATCTGGAGAAGGAACGCGGGATCACCATTCTGGCCAAGTGCACCTCGGTCGAATGGAATGATACGCACATCAATATCGTCGATACGCCCGGACACGCCGATTTCGGCGGCGAGGTGGAGCGCATCCTCTCGATGGTCGACGGCGTCATCCTGCTTGTCGACAGCTCTGAAGGCGCGATGCCGCAGACCAAGTTCGTCACCGGAAAGGCGCTCGCACTTGGCCTCAAGCCAATCGTCGTCGTCAACAAGATTGACCGCCACGATGGACGCGCTGCCGAGGTTCTGGACGAAGTATTCGATCTGTTCGTGGCTCTGGATGCCAATGACGAGCAGCTCGATTTCCCCGTGCTCTATGCGTCTGGCCGTAATGGCTATGCCAGCGAGGATATCGACGCTCGGTCCGGCAACCTGGAGCCGCTTTTTGAAAAGATCGTTGAGCATGTGCCGCCCCCTTCGGCCAGTCCGGATGGACCGTTCAAGTTCCTGGTCACCCTGCTCGACCGTGACAATTTCGTCGGCCGCATCCTGACCGGCCTCGTCGCCAGCGGTTCGATCAAGGTCAATGATCCGATCCACGCAATCGATGCCGATGGCAAAGTGGTCGAAACTGGCCGTGCATCAAAGCTGATGGCGTTTCGCGGACTCGAACGCGTGCCCGTCGAGGAGGCGCGCGCAGGCGACATCATCTCTATTGCCGGGATGACCGATGCAACCGTGGCCAACACCATCGCCGATCCTTCGGTGACTGAACCGCTTCAGGCCCAGCCGATCGATCCGCCTACTCTGGCAATGCGCTTTGCCGTCAATGACAGCCCCTTTGCCGGCCGCGAGGGCAGCAAAGTAACCAGCCGCATGATCCGTGACCGTCTGGCTCGCGAAGCGGAATCGAATGTCGCCATCCGCATTACCGAAAGCGCCGACAAGGACAGCTTCGAGGTTGCCGGGCGCGGTGAATTGCAGCTGGGCGTGCTGATCGAAACGATGCGCCGCGAAGGGTTTGAGCTGGGCATTTCACGGCCGCGCGTGCTGTTCTCCGAAGACGAAAATGGCAAGCGCACCGAACCTTATGAAACCGTCGTTATCGATGTGGACGATGAATATTCAGGCACGGTTGTTGAGAAAGTCGCGATCCGCAAAGGCGAGATGACCGACATGCGCCCCTCTGGCGGCGGCAAGACCCGCATCACCTTCTCGGCCCCGTCACGCGGGCTGATCGGCTATCACGGTGAATTCCTGTCCGACACGCGCGGCACCGGGATCATGAACCGCCTGTTCGAGAAATACGGGCCTTACAAAGGCGCCATCGCCGGCCGCCAGAACGGCGTGCTGATCTCCAACGGCACTGGCGAAGCAGTGGGCTATGCGCTCAACATGCTGGAAGAACGCGGCACTTTGTTCATCACCTCTCAGGAAAAAGTCTACGAGGGCATGGTGATTGGCGAGAATGCCAAACCGGATGACCTTGAAGTCAATCCGATGAAGTCCAAGCAGCTCACCAACTTCCGTTCGACCGGCAAGGACGATGCCATTCGCCTGACCCCGCCTTTGGTGATGACGCTGGAACAGGCCATCGCCTATATCGACGACGATGAGATGGTCGAAATCACCCCGCAGTCAATCCGCCTGCGCAAAGCGCTGCTCTGCCCGCATGAACGCAAAAAGGCAGGGCGCAAGAAACAAGCGGCTTGAACGCTGAACAGACAAACGTCTGTTGAGCGATAGCGCCGGGCGACAGGCGGCAGACTTCCCGGAACCCACGCGGCCGAGATGGGCTAGGGCGTTTCTATAACCTCACTATCCTCCGGCCCGTTGGGAACGGCGGTTTCGCGTTGCACCGCCGGAACCGAAACGCGCATCGCAACCGCCTTGACGGGCACCCCAGTGGATTGGGCGCAGGTTCACCATCGGTTCAGCCCGTGTAACGTCATATCGCGAGCGCAGGGTTTAAAGCCGCGCCATGGCTGTTACCGGAAGGGAGACTGAAGCGATGATCGGCAGAATCAAAGCTCATGGATTCAACGACTTGTACAAACGCGCGGTGTTGGCGATCGCGCTTGTTGCAACGGGCTTGAGCGCGTCGGTCAGCGCAGAAGCGCGGGACCGTGATCGCCATCGGGGGCACGGTGACGATGCGGCAATCGCTATCGGTGCGGGCCTGATCGGCCTTGCTCTGGGTGCTGCTCTCGCCGACCGGGACGACCGCTATTATCATGACCAGTCATGGTATCCGCGCCGCCGCTATGTCTCTGTCGATGGGCATCCGGGCCACTACTATTACTACGATGGTGCCCCGCGCCGCTATTACCGCGACCGCTACTATGATCGCTATTACGGGCGGCACTATGGCAACTATCGCCGCGATTATTATGAGCGCCGCCACTATAGCCGTTGGGATCAGGGCCGCCGTCAGGCGAACCGCTGGTATGGCCGTCATAATTATGACCGGAACGGATACCGCCGGAAATCCAGATACCGCCACCGCTATTGACGGGGCGGTTAGGGATAGGCCCGGCGATGGACCAGCCGGGCTTATCTCCCTTCGGTGTTCTCCCCCTCGCCAATCGCGCCGCCCGAGGCTATGGCGCGCGGGCAATGCAGATATCTGACCTTCGCATCGCCCTCTATTCGGGCAATTATAACTACGTCCGCGATGGGGCCAATCAGGCTCTGAACCGGCTCGCAGGCTACCTGCTTGCGCAAGGTGCGGCCGTTCGGGTCTATGCGCCTACCATAGACGAACCGGCTTTCGAGCCGACCGGTGACCTTGTCAGCGTCCGCTCGATACCCTTTCCCGGGCGCGGCGAATATCGCTTTCCCTTGCGTATTTCGGGCAAGGCAAGGCGAGACCTTGCGGCGTTTGCCCCCAATGTCGTGCACGTCGCCTCGCCCGACCCCGTCGCGCACCAGACGGTTAACTGGGCGCGGTCTCGCAACTTGCCGATCCTCGCTTCTGTCCATACGCGCTTCGAGACTTACTTGCGCTATTACAACATGGCTTGGGGCGAGCCGGTCATCGAAGCGATCCTGCGCCGTTTCTACCGCCGCTGCGATGCGCTTGTTGCACCATCGGAAAGCATGGCCCAGGTGCTTCGCGATGCGCGGATGAATTACGATATCAGTATCTGGTCCCGCGGGGTTGACCGCGAGATATTCCAGCCCGGCAAGCGCTCGCTCGATTGGCGGCGATCATTGGGGATCGGCGACGATGAAGTGGCTATTGGCTTCCTTGGCCGTCTGGTAATGGAAAAGGGGCTGGACGTATTTTCCGACACAATCGAAGAGTTGAATCGTCGCGGCATTGCCAACAAGGTTCTGGTCATTGGTGAAGGCCCCGCGCATGGCTGGCTGAAGGCCCGCATTCCCGATGCGGCTTTTGCCGGTTTTCACGTCGGAGAAGATCTTGGCCGGGCCGTGGCCAGTATGGATGTGCTGTTCAACCCTTCGGTCACAGAAACATTCGGCAATGTCACGCTTGAGGCCATGGCCT
>JAHRVR010000239.1 GCA_019090585.1 Sphingomonadaceae bacterium | reverse complement strand
GGGATGATGCGGCTTGCCGCCCACCAACACCGAGAGCGCGACAACGGCGGGGGTGACCTCCATCCGCCAGCCGCAGTCGCTGCTCTGTGGCGGCCATGGCGGCGGATGCGCCTCTCATGATCAAGGCCGAAATCAGCGGAAGCCTTGAAGGTTTCGCCGTCAGACTGGCCCACAAGGCTGCCGCAATCGCCAGCGCCCGCATCGCGTCACGCCAGCTTGCAAGGCGCGATGATCCCCGGCGCTGGCGCCGACCGGGCCTGCTCTGGCCCCTGTTCGCGAAAGGATAGGCTTGATGGAAATCCCCCTGCGCGCAGCCCTGATCAACTGGCTGGCCAGCGATCCCGCCCTGACGGGCGAACTCAACGCCATTGTCGAGGAAGCGCCGCTACGCACCAGCCTTCCCTGGTTGGCCATATCGGCCAGCGCCAGCGCCGACTGGAGCAGCAAGACACATCGGGGCCGCGAAGTCCGCGTTGCGCTCGAACTTCATTGCCGCGGTGACCAGCCGGCCGCTGCGGCCGATCTCGTCTCTGCCATCGAACAGCGGGTCGAAGCCTTGCCAATGACCCAGCCCGAATTTTCGGTCGTGACGATCCAGTTCCTGCGGGCCCGCGCTGAACAGCGCGGTGAAAGCCTGCGCGCAATCCTGCTCGAATACCGTTTCCGCCTGTTGGCGGACTGAACCTTCCCACAAAGGAGAACACCCCATGCCAGCACAAAAAGGCAGTGCCTTCCTTCTGAAAATTTCCGACGGCGCAGCACCCGCCACATACGAGACCGTCGCAGGTTTGCGGACCACACAAATGTCCGTCACCGGCGAAACTGTCGTCGTTACCAGCAAGGAAAGCGGCGGCTGGCGCGAGTTATTGTCCGGTGCGGGCGTGCGCTCGGTCAGTGTATCTGCTGCAGGCATTTTTCTCGGCAGCGCTGCAGAGGCACGCATCCGCACCAATGCCATGGCGGGGACGTTGACCGATTATGAACTGAGCTTCGAGGACGGCGAAAAGCTGCAAGGCCAGTTCCTGATCCAGAGGCTCGACTATGCTGGCGATTTCAACGGCGAGCGCAACTACACCGTGCAGCTTGAAAGCTCTGGTGAGGTTCTCCCCGCGTGAGCGAGGCCCAAGCCAACCCCCATCGCGGCGAGGCCGCGCTCTCAATCGGCGGCGCACCGCATCTCCTGCGGCCGAGTTTCACCGCTCTGGTTGCCGCCGAAGAGGAACTGGGTCCGCTGCTGGCACTTGTTGAAAGAGCAAGTGCCGGCGACCTTCGCCTTGGCGAGATCGCCGCCCTGTTCTGGCATTGCCTTGTCCAGAAAGATGGCCTCACCCGCGAACAAGTGGGGGACGCCGTGATGCGCCAGGGTCTGGCCGCAACGGCAAAGCCCTTGCGCGCGCTGCTGACTCAGATCCTCCAGGGCACCGGATGAACAGCGATTTCGGCCCACAAGTGGTCCGTCTTTATGCGCTCGCCGCAAGGACACTGGGCTGGCAGCCCGATGAATTCTGGGCAGCAACACCTGCGGAACTCGTCGCAGCGCTCAGCCCGCCAGCCGCCGCCACAGACCAGCCGATCGGTCGCGATCAGCTCAACACAATGATGGAACTGGGCAATGAATGATGATCTGGAGCCCCTGCTGGTCGAAGTGCGAGCCAGCACACAAGGCTTTGCGCAAGACATCGCCGACATGCGCGGGACGATTGACACGACGCTGCTCGATGGCTTCGACCGAGCCGGCAATACGCTGGAACGTGGTCTTACCGGAGCTATCCGGCGCGGCAGTCTTGGGTTTGACGACCTGAAGCGAGTTGCGCTCAATACGATCAACGAGATTTCAGTGCAGGCCGCTCGCAACCTTTTCGCCAGCATTCCAGGCGGAGGGATTGGCGGGCTGCTCAATCTCGGCGGGCTTGTCGGTTCGGTGCTTGGCCTTCCTGGCCGGGCGACAGGCGGACCGGTCTCGCCCGGCCGCGGATATCTTGTCGGCGAACGTGGGCCTGAACTGTTCGTCCCCACCTCTTCGGGCAAAGTTGAGAATTTCGAATCCAGAGGCGGCTCCGGTAGCGGGCGGGACGTTCGTGTCTCCATCGACATTGTCGCGCCGCGCGGATCGAGCGTCCCGCAGTCCCTGCAGCGGTCAAGCCGGCAAGTGGCCAGTGCAGTGCGCCGCGCCATCGCCTACGCCTGAGAGGAGCAATAGTTATGGCATTCTGGCTCGCCGAAAAGCGCGAAGGGCAAGCAAGCGACTGGATACAGCGGTTCGAACCACGCTTCTGGACAGTAAATTTCCCCCGGCCGATGGTCGCCTCCATCATCACCACTGCGCCCGACGCCTTGCGCGTAGACGCCACCTTTCTGCGAGAGGCTGACCTGGCGGGACTGATCTGGGAGAGCGAGGACAGGCTTGACCACCCTCTGCTCGCCTATGAAACAAAGCGGGATTACGCCCACTGCGTGCTGTCCTTCCGCTGGCAGTCGAGCGGGATCATTGGGCTCGATGAGCCGAACGGACCAACGCTCACGATCGAGGGACGGGACGCGGCTGGCCAGCCTCGAACCTGGTATGTGCGCATGTGGAATTATGCGATCGGCACACCCGAGAACGCGCAAATCACACTTCCTTTTTCGAGCCTGGTCGGAGGTTGGGAACTGCCCGAGGACGCGGATCCCGTCTGGCCAAGCGACATCGATCGCATATTCATTTCGCTTGCCGCCCCCGATTATGACGGTGCGAGCGCAGATCCATTGCCTTTCGCCGTCGATGGATGGGCTGAACTGAGCGGCATCGTCTGCACAGGCGAACGGGCGATGCTGGAGATCGGCGACGTTGTCGTCCCGCCGCACGGCCATGCCATCGCAACAGGATTTGATGATAACGGCGTCCAAACGCCAGCGCGCCTGCTGCGCAATATCCGTCAGCTCGGCTATCGCGGTAGTATCGTCCATTACGTGGGCATGAGCCACTATTTCCAGCTGGCTCCATCAGGCGGTAATTATGTTGTCGATGCGACGGGCGAGCCACTTTGCCTGCCCGCGCGCAACTGGCACCGCGCCTTCTTTGCCGAGTGCGTCAGGCTGGGCTTTTCACCAATTGCATCGCTGTCTTACGAAGTTCTCGACCAACACTGTCCGGAAGACTGGAAACAGCGCGCTTTCGATGGAAGTCCGGCACTAACCGGCTGGGATCCGCCCTCTTCGCTGCTCTCACCCGCCAACTCGGTAGCCATGACCTGGCTCCAGTCAGCAGCGGCGTCATTCGTCTCGCTCATGATCGAGGCGGGCGCACCTGTTCGCTTCCAGGTGGGCGAGCCGTGGTGGTGGATATTTTCAGACGGCCGCATCTGCCTTTATGACAATGCCGCCCAGACAGCCTTCGGAGGCAGTCCACCCGCGATCCCGGATCTTCGCCAACCTCTCGATGCCGCGCAAACCACCTTGCTGGACGATGCCGGCGCTATACTGGCCAATTCCACAGCGGCACTTGTCCAGGCCGCCAGGAACTCCGCAGCCCCGCAGGATGTCGAGGCGCTACTGCTAATTTTTCCGCCTACGTTGCTCGACCCTGCCATGCCGGAAGCAAGGCGCGCCAACCTTCCGACCGACTGGGCCTCTCCCGCCTTCGACCGGCTGCAGGTGGAAGACTACGACTGGCTCACTGCCGGCGCAGATGCATTCAGGCGCAGCGGCTATGAAATCGTAAACCAGCGCCTTGGTTATCCCCCTTCCGAACAAGACTATTTCGCGGGATTCGTTCTGCTGCCCGAGGATAACGATCTGTGGCAGCGCATCGATGCCGGGATCGACGAGGCCAAGACACGGTCTCCCCACGAAATATTCATCTGGGCGCTGCCGCAAGTCTGCCGCGATGGCTTTGTGCGCTTGCCCGACACACAGGATGACAATGACATGCAGGCTTTCGATGATGTGCAGTATCCCCTCGCCCTCGGCCGGGACGCCACGGTCATTCCCGAATTCTCCACCAGCGTTTCGGTTACCGCATCAGGATTTGAGCGGCGCAACAGCCAGTGGTCCAATGCCCGGCTTCGCTTCGATGTCGGCCCCGGAATTCGCTCTGAAGCGGAACTTGGAAACCTGATCGCGTTTTTCCGTGCCCGCAGGGGCGCCGCGCGTGGTTTTCGGCTGCGCGATCCGTCCGATTACAGCTCGAATGGCATGGTTGGTGCGCCCACCATGTCAGACGAGCTGCTGGGAACAGGAGACGCAACGACATCTACCTACCCACTCATCAAGCGGTATGGCGACGGCAACGCACAGCAAATTCGCCGAGTCACGCGGCCCATCTTTGAAACGCTGCTTGTCAGCATCGATGGGGTCCTTCAGCTGGGCAACTGGTCGCTGGACACCGCCGGAATCATCAGTTTTGACACTCCGCCCGCAACAGGCGCGCAAGTTCACGCGGGCTTCCATTTCGACGTGCCGGTACGATTTGCACAAGATAATCTGGAAGTCTCCGGTGCTTCCTTTGCCGCCGGGGACGCGCCAAGCGTTCCCGTGGTCGAAATCAGAGAAGCGGCATGAGCAGGACCTGGTTCACCGGCGACCTGGAAACTGCGGCGACTTTCTGGCGCGTTTTGCGCAATGACGGGGTCACGATGGGTTTCACCAGTCACGACCATGATCTGTGGTTTGACGGCGTTTTGCACCGTGCATCGCCCGGTATGGTTCCCTCTTCAATCAAACGCTCAGCCGATTTCGAACCGGACAGCGCCGAAGTCGAAGGCGCACTCAGCCATCAATCGATTGATGCGAAAGACCTGGCAGAAGGGCGTTTCGACGGTGCCCAGGTTCGCATTGGCATTGCCGATTGGGAAGGCAGCGAACAGGAGATCCTTTATCGTGGATCGATCGGCGCTGTGCAGGAACAAGATGGCAGCTTCACTGCAGAACTGGTTTCGCGAAAAGCCGAATTTCTCCGCGATCCGATTCCCCGAACCAGCCCCAGCTGCCGCACCATATTCTGCGGATCTGGATGTGACCTGGCACCAACCCGCTTTACGCATGAAGGCGTGCTTACTTCTCTCGATACAGGCGCAAACAGCGTAACGATCGACACAGGCGCAAATATCGCCGATCTCGTTGGCGGCTGGCTGCGGTGGCTCGATGGGCCGCAAGCCGGCTTAAGAATGAACATCTCCGCTCAAAGCGGGGCTGCGCTTGTCCTGGACATGCCAATCGATGCAAGCACCCCAACCGGAGCACAGGTCTTGCTGCGCGAGGGATGCGATCACACGCTGGATACCTGTTCGACCCGATTTGCCAATGCCATAAATTTCCGGGGTGAGCCGTTCTTGCCCGGAAACGATCTTCTCACGCGCTACCCTACCCCGCAGCAGTGAGCGCCACTAAATTGGCCGAAGCGGCCGAACATATGGTCGGCTCTCCTTTCCGGCTGCACGGACGGGACCCTTCAACCGGACTGGATTGCATCGGTGTGCTTGCAGCGGCGCTTGAAGCAACTGGACGCGATGCTCCCCTCCCGCGCGCCTACAGCCTGCGGTCGCGAAACATTGCAGGACTAGATGATATCGCAGGCAAATGCGGCTTCGCGACAACCAGCGGCACGCCCTTGCCGGGCGATGTGCTGTTCGCCCGGGTTGGCAGCTGCCAGTTCCACCTTCTTCTGTCCGCCAAAGACGGTCAGTTCGTCCATGCCCATGCCGGGCTGAAGCGCGTCGTAATAAGCCCCATGCGGCCCGGATGGACCATCGTTGGCCATTGGCGGCTCATCGAGAAAATCTGAGGACATTCACTATGGCAACATTGCTGTTCAGCGCCATCGGCACTGCCGTTGGCGGGCCCCTCGGCGGCGTTCTCGGCGCCCTTGTGGGTCAACAGGTCGATAAAGCGATCATCGGTGGCGGAAGCGTCAGCGGGCCCCGGCTCAAAGAGCTGGAAGTCACCACATCAAGCTATGGGGCCGCACTATCCCGGCACTATGGCCGCATGCGCGTGCCGGGATCGATTATCTGGTCAACCGATCTACAGGAGGCGAGCGAAACGCAAGGCGGCAAAGGGCAGCCGGATGTAACCACTTATAATTACTCGGTTTCACTTGCAGTGGCCCTCGCAAGCCGCCCGATTTCCGGTATCGGCCGGATTTGGGCCGATGGTAAGCTGCTTCGCGGCGAAGCGGGCGATCTGAAAGCCGGCGGCACGATGCGGATATATACCGGCGAGGCTGACCAGGATCCCGATCCACTCATCGCTTCTGTCGAAGGGCAGAATCGCTGCCCGGCGTATCGCGGTCTGGCCTATGTCGTCTTCGAGGACCTCGATCTTTCCGAGTTTTACAACCGCTTGCCCGCACTGACATTCGAAGTCATCGCCGACAACGGCTTCTCGCTTGGCAGTATAGTCGCTGAAATTGTGGACGACGTCGATGCCGACTTGCCACTCGATGGCCTGGACGGATTCTCCTGCAACGGCCCACTTGCCGATACGCTACGCCAGCTCGATCCGATGTACCCGATCGATGCGGATGCCAATGGCCCACAGATCATCCTCGCGCGCGAGCGGCTTCAGACCGCGCCAATTGCACTGCCCGAAGCGGCCATTTCCGTGGCTGACGGCGATTTTGGCGGTATGTCCGGCTATGCCCGCCGCCGCTTACCCTTGCGCGAACGGCCTCCCGAAATTCTGCGATACTACGATATCGACCGGGACTATCTGCCTGGTCTGCAACGATCCGCCGGACGGCCAGGGCCGGGCCAGCCGAACACCGTGGAACTTGCAGCCTCCATGTCGGCCGCCAACGCACGAATCCTTGTCGAGCAGACCAAGCAAAAGGCAGACTGGTCGCGCGACCGCCTATCCTGGCGAAGCACTCAGCTCGATCCCGCTGTCGCGCCCGGATCGATTGTCACGGTCCCCGGCCATCTCGGCCGTTGGCGGGTAGACGAATGGGAATGGCGCGAAACGGGCGTCGAAATGTCGCTTGAACGCGTCGTGCCGACCGGCGCCGACCAGACGCCGCCAGGACCGGTAGATCCCGGAAGGATCAATCCGGTGGAGGACCTTCCCGCCCCGCCAACTTCGCTCATGGCCTTTGAACTCCCCTGGGACGGGAACGGAAGTAGCGACACACCGCAGATTCTCGCCGCCGTGTCGTCCAACGCATCGAACTGGTCAGGCGCGGCGCTGTTTGTTGACGATGGCAGCGGCGCGCTGCAATCTCTTGGTGCCAGCGGCCGGACGCGAAGTATCATGGGATCGGCAGTCGATGTGCTGGCCGCAACCAACCCCCTGCTCTTCGACCGGCATAATACAGTCACTGTCGAGCTGATCGCCGATGACATGAACCTCGCCAATGCGACATCGGCCCAACTGGCCGCCGGCTGGAACAAGGCATTACTTGGCACGGAAATACTCCAGTTCGCCTTGGCCGAGCCTCTCGGAAATCGGCAATGGAGGGTCTCAGGGCTGCTTCGCGGGCGCGGCGGAACCGAAAACGCACTGGATTCGCACCTGAGCGGAGAAAACTTCGTGCTTCTCGACAGCAAGCCCAAGCTGCTCGATGCCGCACTCGTTGGCACGATTCCCGGCACCCAGATTACCGCCGCTGGCCGCGGCGATCCCGAGCCGGTTAGTTCTGCCATCGCTCTGAAAGGCGCTACTCTGCGCCCGCTTTCGCCGGTTCACCCACAGGCAGATGCACTGCAGGACGGCTCGCTCAAGCTATCGTGGACCCGGCGGGCGAGGGGAGCATGGGCATGGCCCGACGGGATCGAAACGCCGCTACGAGAGGAATTTGAGCAGTATCTCGTAACTTACGGGCCGATCGATGCCCCGATCGCGGCCTGGAATCCCGGCAGCACATCGCTTCTGCTCAGCGCCCAAGACATCGTTGACCTGCAATCCGCGCTACCCGCCGGAGCATTTCACGTCCGCCAGCAGGGCAGCTTTGCCATCTCCGATCCCTTGCTGATCACCGCGTTACCCTGATCCGTTCCGACACGAGGAAATCATCATGCCCGATCCCTTTATTTTCGATACGACAAGTCCCCGCTTCGCGCTGCCGATGCTGTTCTCAGGCCAGGCTCAAAAGGAACTCTGGGTCAATGAAGCCCATGCCCTGACCGATGCGCTGCTTCACTGCCTTGTGGAAGGCGAACAAACCGATCCACCAACAACGCCCGTAGAAGGCGAAAACTGGATTGCGGCGACCGGAGCAACGGGCGACTGGGCAGGACATGACGGGGAAATTGCCTGTCGGCAGGGAGGAAACTGGCTTTTCGTCGCGCCGCAGGATGGGCTCCGTGTCCTTGATCGCTCGACTGGCCAGGAAAGGCTGTTTCTGGGAGGCTGGAATATCCCCGGCGCGCCCGCCGATCCATCCGGCGGCTCAACCATTGATATCGAAGCCCGAGCGGTTCTCAGCAATCTTATCGCAGCGTTACGGGTTTCAGGCGTCTTTCCGACCGTCTGACCGGACTGTGTTTCTTTGATGCGTCTCGCCTCGATATTCGAAGAGCAATTGAAGCCGAAAGTTCAGCCCCGCCGGCTGGAAAGAGTGGCAGTAATGCCAGAGTTCCCATCAACGGGCGGTTGCGAGGCAATGGAGAACTCGGTAACATCGCGGCGCACTCGGTGGCTGAAACTCTTGCTGAAGAAAAGAGGAGAATATGATGCTCTCGGTGGCTCCAAATCTTTCTAAATATAGAGGAATATATGATACGTAAGTTAGTCTTGGGACTGGCGATGGCTTCCACTGCCCTTGCTACGCCCGCAACAGCCCGCGACGACACATGGTACGTTGAACTCGATTTCGGTGCCATGATTGTTGAAAACTCAGATTTTGATGACGGTAATACCATCCTCGATTCGGACCACGGCTTCGATGCCGGCGCCATAGTCGGCCATGACTTTGGCCCGTACCGTCTCGAAGCCGAAGCGAGTTATCGCAAGGCTGATAACGACACTCTCGGCCTCCCGACACGATCGATCGGTGGCGATGCGAACGCCCTTTCCTTTATGCTGAACGGACTATTGGACTTCGGCGATGATGATGGCCTTCAGGCTTTCCTCGGTGGCGGTGGTGGCGTGAGCCGCGTATCCTATAATGTCGGATCACTGCTCGACAGCGAAGACAGCGGCTTTGCATGGCAGGTCCTCGCTGGTTTGCGTGCTCCGCTGACTGACACTATCGATGTGGGCATCAAGTATCGCTATCATAACGTCAATGGTTTGAAGCTGACCGATGTTGCAGGCAATACCCTCGGAACAAGTTGGCGGTCGCACAGCGCGATGGGCACATTGACGTTTAACTTCGGTGAACCGGCAGCACCTCCGCCGCCACCGCCTCCGCCGCCTCTGTCTCTTATACACATCTG
>JAHRVR010000238.1 GCA_019090585.1 Sphingomonadaceae bacterium | reverse complement strand
TCGGCCTGGGCGCGGTCCATACCCTTTGCCGCTCCCGACATCCCGCGAAAGATATTGCCTCCGCCAATGACCAGGCAGATTTCAAGCCCGGTTTCCTTGGCCGCTTTCACTTCGGCGGCAAGCTCGGCAACGAATTCCGGATCGATGCCATAATCCTGGCGGCCCATCAGGACCTCGCCCGAAAGCTTTAACAGGACGCGTTTGATGGGAGGCAGGCTCATAAGGTCCGGACTATCTCACAATTCAGCTGGCTGGCCTCGCATTAAGGGTGAGCGCATCGAAAGCCAAGCGCGGACTTGTGGATGGAATCCCGCGCCTGAAGAATTGAGGAGCGTAATCGGGGCCTGTCGCGGAAAAAGAAAAAGGCCGGAAAACGTATTTCCCGGCCCTTTCAATTGTCTGGTGCGGCAATGGCGGCAATCAGCTGCCCACTGCAGCGGCCACTTCAGCAGCGAAGTCGCTCTCTTCCTTCTCGATACCTTCGCCAAGCTGGAAGCGAACATAGTCCTTGAGCACGATCGCAGTGCCGGCATCCTTGCCCGCCTGCTCCACAACTTTTGCAACTGGGGTCTTGTTGTCCATCACAAAGATCTGGCTGAGCAGCGCGTTTTCCTTGGCGAACTTGTTGACTGCGCCCTCAATCATCTTTTCCTGGACGTTTTCCGGCTTACCGCTTTCAGCGGCCTTTTCAGCCGCGACTTTGCGCTCACGCGCAATCAGATCGGGATCAAGGCTGTCAGCATCCAGCGCCAACGGAAAAGCAGCTGCAATGTGCATCGCAATCTGCTTACCCAGCGGCTCGAGAACATCAGCCGGTGCGTCGCTTTCCAACGCAACAAGCACGCCAATCTTTCCCAGATTGGGCGCGGCGGAATTGTGCATATAAGGCACAACAATACCGCTGCCGACCGCAACGCTCTTCATCCGGCGCAGCGTCTGGTTCTCGCCAATTCGGGCAATGTTATTGGTCAGCGCATCGCCAATGGATTCGCCGTCTCCGTAATCGGCGCTCTTCAGCGCGTCGATATCATCGCCATCACAGCCCAGCGCGATTTCGGTAACCTTGCGGACGAAATCCTGAAACTGGTCATTCTTTGCAACGAAGTCCGTCTCTGAATTGACCTCAACAGCAACGCCCTTCGCTCCCGAGACCACAACGCCAACAAGCCCTTCAGCCGCAGTACGGCTGGACTTCTTTGCGGCAGCGGCAAGGCCCTTGGTGCGCAACAGATCGATCGCAGCTTCGAAGTCGCCATCGGTTTCGGCAAGCGCCTTCTTACAATCCATCATCCCGGCGCCGGTGCGCTCGCGAAGGGTCTTCACGTCAGTGGCTGTGTAAGCCATCTCGCGTATTCCTCTTTGTAACTGTTGGGCGCGCCGGACCCATAGGCCCGGCGCACCACAATTTCACAGGCGAAGGGGCAAGTGTTCCGCCCCGGAACGTCAAGCCTTTGCAGCGTCTTCTGCAGGGGCCGCAGGACCGTCTGCAGGGGCCGCAGCGTCTTCTGTGGGAGCTGCAACGTCTTCTGCGGGAGCCGCAGCGGCCTCTGTGGGAACTGCAACGCCTTCTGCGGGAGCTGCAACGGCCACTTCAGCGACTGGCTCATCCAATGCGCCCATATCAACGCCCGAATCCGCCATCGCGCTCTGGCCACCCTTGGTCGCCGCTTCACGCACGGCATCGCAATAAAGGCGGACCGCACGACTGGCATCGTCATTGCCCGGAACCGGGAAAGCGATACCGTGAGGATCAACATTGGAATCGAGAATGGCAACGACAGGAATACCAAGGACATTGGCTTCCTTGATCGCCAGCTCTTCCTTGTTGACGTCGATGACGAACATCACGTCAGGAATGCCGGCCATGTCGCGGATACCGCCGAGCGAAAGCTCAAGCTTGTCACGCTCGCGCGTGAGCTGAAGGACTTCCTTTTTGGTCAGGCCCGCTGTCTCGCCCGAAAGCTGCTCTTCAAGCGTCTTGAGGCGCTTGATCGACCGCGAAATCGTCTTCCAGTTGGTAAGCATACCGCCAAGCCAGCGGTGATTGACGAAATGCTGGCCGCAAGCCTTGGCTGCTTCGGCAATAGGCTGCTGCGCCTGGCGCTTGGTGCCAACGAACAGCACCTTGCCACCGGCCTGGACAGTTGCGGCAACAAATTCGAGCGCACGCGCCATCAACGGCACGGTCTGCGACAGGTCCATGATATGAACACCGTTACGCGCGCCGAAGATGTACGGCTTCATCCGCGGGTTCCAGCGGTGTGTCTGGTGGCCGAAATGTGACCCGGCCTCGAGCAATTGCTGCATGGTGACGACTGGAGCCGCCATAATCATTTCCTTTCCGGTTCTACCTCTGGGAAACTGATGGACCGTGCGGGACATATTCCGCTGCGGCACCGGTATGTCAGTGCTTCCCATGTGAATTTGCCGTTCCGCCGCCCCTTCCAGAATGGAGGATTAGCCTCGACGCGTGGGCCAATAGCTACGATTCATGCTAAAATCCAGCCCAAATTAACTGCCAGCGCAGATCTATTGCGGCCCGGCGGGGCCAATGGCGGCGCCGTTCGCACATTCCAAACTTGTTCGCTCTCAAGAAATAGCCGCCACGACACGTGGCGAGC
>JAHRVR010000237.1 GCA_019090585.1 Sphingomonadaceae bacterium | reverse complement strand
TCGGTGTCCTCTGGCAGTGATTCCATCACATCGGGCGCGACTTGCGCCAGCACGGTCTTGAGCTTTTCCGCTTCTTCCGCCGATCGTTTTTCGGCCAGCCGGGTGCGCACCCGCTCAAGCGTATCGGCCAGTTTGTCGTCTTCCACCGGCTTCATCAGGTAATTGATCGCATTGGCCTCGAAGGCGCGGATCGCGTGTTCCTGGTATGCCGTGACAAAGACGAACAGCGGCGGTTCGATCTCCATGACGCCTTTGACCACGCCAAAACCGTCAAACCCGGGCATCTGGATATCGAGAAAGACCAGGTCTGGTTTTTCAGTTTTGATCTTGCGGATCGCTTCGCGGCCATTGGAGCAGGTATCCACGATTTCCACATCAGGATATTTCTCAAGCCGCAGTTGCAGGCCCTGAATGGCCAGCTTTTCATCGTCAACGATGATGGTGCGAATGGTCATCTGCATGGTCCGATCGGATAAGTCATAATTGCCATATAGGTCGCCTGTCAGTTCGCTGCAGTCGCCGCCTTGGGAAATTCGGGTGCGTTGTCCGTCAGCTCGCGATTCTCGAATGGAATTTCAATCACTACGGCAAAGCCACCTTCGGGCGGTTCGATCGTTTCGAAAAGATGCTGTTCGCTATAGGCCTGCTCCAGCCGTTCACGAATATTTGCAAGTCCGACGCCTGTGGAAACCGGTTCTCCTGCGTCATATGTCACGCCAGATAGCCTGTGCCCGGCAGTGTTACTTTTCAAGCCGGGGCCGGTGTCGGAGACGGTGATGCGAAGTATCTGATCGACAAGCTGCGTTTCGATCCTGATTTCCGCCCCGCTTTCCTGCGCACCGACGGCGTACTTGATGGCATTTTCCACCAGCGGCTGGAGCAACAGGGACGGCAGGAGCGCATGGCGCGTTGAGGGGTCAATTGCAAAAGTCGTGCGAAGACGCTCTTCAAAGCGCATGCGTTCGATACCGAGATACAGCTTGAGCGTTTCTACTTCCTGGGCGACCGTTACGCGCGCCGATGGCTCATTGATCAAGGTGTAGCGCAAGAAGGATGAAAGCCGGGAGAGCATCGCATTGGCGGGCTCTGTTTGTTTGAGCAGCACCAGGGTTGAGATGGAATTGAGCGTGTTGAACAGGAAATGCGGGTTCAGCTGGTAGCGCAGCATGGCTAGCTGTGCCGTGGTTGCCTGATTCTCGAGCCGGATCAGCCTGTCGTTTTGCTCTTCGATCTGAATGAAGAAATTGATGGCATAGTAGAGCGCCGACCACGCGCCGAGCAGGGTGGCATCGAGATAGAAGACGCCGATGAACAACTGGGTGAAGCTGGTCTCGCTTTCTGCCCGGTAGAGCGAGATTACCCAGGCATCGATGAAAGCGTGAAGGCCAACTGCGAATGGCAGCAGCATGGCAGTGGTGCCCCAGGTAACGAAGGGGCGTTGGGTCATCAGCTGCCGGTAAATGACTGACAGCAACAGCGAGATCGAAAAGCCGGTAATCGTGGCGATCAGGACGAGGATCAGGAACGCGAGCGGCTGGTCATTGGCGATTGCAGACATCGCGCGCAGCAGCATGGCGCCGCCCCATCCGGCGAACTGCAAACGCCAGAATGCCTGGTTCTTGTTTGCGAAGAACGGGATTGGTCTGATGGGCAGCACCGCCATGCCAGCCTCCTACCCCAGTTTCGCCTGATCGGGAAAGCCGTTTGGTTCCCGGCAGCAGGTCGCGGGTTGACGCGGCGGCCTTAGCTTTGCGCGTCCCGCAAGATCTTTGCCAGCTGCTTTGCACCAACCGCGCCGGAAATCAGTTCGTCGCCGGCCACCCAACTGGGCGTGCCGTTGAAGCCGAGCTGACGTGCCATATCCAGATTTCGGGCGATTTCCGCTTCGATCCGGGGGCTCTTGATAGCCGCCCGGGCCTTTTTCATGTCGATGCCGGATTTTCTGGCTGCTGCATCGATCGTTTCTGGGCCGGGCCGGCCTGCGGCGAACATGGCATGATAAAAGGCATCATATTTGCCTTGCTCGGCGGCGGCGAGGGCCATCCGTGCGGCGGCCGCGCTCTGTTCGCTCAGGATCGGCAGTTCGCGCAAGACAATCCGAAGCTGCGGCTTTTGCTTGAGCAGGACCTTGATGTCATCCACGCTTCGGCGGCAATATCCGCAGGCAAAGTCCGAAAATTCGACCAGAGTGACGGAGCCATTCGGGTTGCCGAGTATCGCTCCGGGATAAGGCGTTTCCACTTCGCTACGGATGGCGGAAAGCTGTTCTGAATTGGCCTTGCGCTGGAGGTTTTCCATCGCTTCGGGAATGACTTCGGGGTTCTCCAGCAGGTAATCGCGCACCACCACTTCGATGGCCTGGCGCTCACCGCTTGATAGATCTGCGGCAGGCCCTGCCGGGATGCGCGCGGAGAGCCAGCCCGCCAATGCGGCGACAATGACAAGCGCAATGCCCAGGCCAACAAGCCAGGCCCGTGAAAGGTGCAATCCCTCAGAATTACTCATGTTTGACGCCTACTTCCTCTTCTTTCTCTTCTTCCGCCGCTCAATCTCGGCTTGTGCCTGCAAAGCGATGTCCTGCGCGCGAAGCCAGTCGGGCGATCCTTTTGGCAAGACAGCTTCGGCGGTTCGGGCGCTGTGCAGCGCCTGCACCATGTTTCTGGCAAGGACCTGCTGTTCGGCGCTGGCAAGGCGCGCGCGCGCCATGTCCCCGTTGGCCGCATAGACCACGCCCAGCTGATACCAGGCAAAGGGATTGCGCCGGTCACGGGCGACAGCGGCTTTCAGGACTCGTTGAGCCTCCTGGAAATTGCTGCGATCTTCAGTCGCGATCAGGGCATGGCCGAGAAGTGTTGCGATCAGCGGCTGGTTGCCGGTCAGCATGGTCGCGCGTCGCAGCGCCGGCAATGCTTCTTCAGGACGCCCGGCTTCGAGCAGGATCTGGCCCTTGAGTTCGAGAAAATAGGGGTTGTCGGGTTCCTGCACGAGCAGTGTGTCCGCCTCGTCAGTGGCCCGTTTGACGTGGGCTTCCTTGTGATAGGCATAGGCGCGCGCATATCGCGCTGGCACCGTATTGATATAGGCTGGATAAGTGCGGAACGTGTCTTCCGGCTTCGCCAGATAGCCGAACAGCTTCGCTTTTGCCCGCTGAAATCGCTTCTCAATGTCTGGATCGGCGGGTTTGAGCCACGCCGGATCGTTTTCATAGCTATCTTGCAAAGTGGCGATGCGATCGCCGGTCATCGGGTGGGTGCGAGAGAACTCATCGCCTTCGCGGGGGAAATAGCCGGAACGGTATTCCATGTTCCGGAGCTTTTTGAAAAACTCGATCGAACCTTTGCCTGAAATCCCCGCAGCAGAGAGATATTGTGCGCCAGCCGCGTCTGCGCTGGCCTCCTGCGCGCGGTTATATGCCAGAAACTTGCTCATGGCGGCGTGCTGTCCTGCAAGCAAAACGCCCATTGCCGCCTCGCCGCCGCCAGCCGCCGCCGCAGCGGCGCCAAGCAGGAGCGAAAGCAGGCTGATGCTGGTCGCTGATTTTGCCCCCAGGTTGAGAACCGCATGGCCGCCAGTAACGTGGCCCAGCTCATGCGCGATCACGCCTTGCACTTCGCTGGCGCTGTCCGCGGCATTGATGAGCCCGCTGTTGAGATAGACCGCCTGTCCGCCGGCGACGAAGGCATTGACCGAGGGATCGTTGATCAGGATGATATCGACATTTCCGGGCTTTAACCCGGCTGCTTTCACCAGCGGGGCGGCCATGTCACTGAGCAGCGCTTCGGTCTCTGCATCGCGCAGGATTGATTGCGCCGTAGCTGGCTGGATAGCCATGATGAGCGCCGCACACAGGGCGGCGATTGCGCGCAATCGGACCATGCCTTGCACTAGCCCTGTTCCTGCTGAACGGGCCATGAAGGCGATCTGCCATATCGCGCAGCCAAAGCGCGCCATCGCTCGCCGGCTGAATATACGCAAGGGCCAGGTGCCGGGCATGAACATGCCAACACCCTTAAGTGTATGAGGCGGCTATTGGAAGTCGATCGTTGGTGGCCGCTTAGCCAAGAAGCTGCTTAGCCGCCTTTTCTATCAGCGAGACGTCTTGCGACACCTCGCCGAGCAGGACCACTTCGCCATCGGGCATGCGGCGCGCCACCAGAAGGGCAAATTCGCTGCCTTGGGCGGGAATGTCGTGGAAGGAACGGCCTTCCAGTTTGCGCAGTTTCCGGGCCAGATGTTCTTTCGGAGCCGAAGGAGATGCAGGTTTTTCCGGTTTGCCGCTTTCTGCGCGGCGCAAGCGGCGTTCCTCTGCAAGCACGCCTTTCAACCCGCCGGCAGCGCCGGTCAGATGGCCTTCCAGTTCACCGCTGTTCAGGCCAAGCCGGTGGCCATGTTCCATCACGGCGGAATATTCGGCAAGCCGGGTCTTGTCATAGTCGATGCCGAAGACCAGCTTGACGATCGGCGCCATCGGGGCCCTGTCCTGGATTGTCAGGCCCGCAGCTTCGACCATCTCGCGGAAGTCCTCGGGTTCCTGCGCGGCGGCAAGGGAGAAGTCGTAAGCGCGGCTGATCGCGCCATAGAGAGCCTGGCGCGTGCGGGATTCGCTGGTTCTGACT
>JAHRVR010000236.1 GCA_019090585.1 Sphingomonadaceae bacterium | reverse complement strand
GCTGCCAGTATCTGAGTGGCCAGATGCCCAAGCGACGGTGTTCCTTCAAGATCGGCGCCCCAGCTGGTAATATCCACTCCGGTAAGCACGATTTCATTGGTGCCGGCCTCGACTTGGCGGCCCACTTCGCGCAGCACTTCGGCAACTTCGAGTGATCGGCTGGCGCCGCGTCCTTTGGGAATGATGCAGAACGTGCAGGAATGATCGCAGCCGTTCTGGACCTGGACGAAGGCGCGCGAATAGCGGGGCTTTGGGCGTGTGGTGGGCGCCGGAACATTCCAGTTGCGCGGATCGAGTTTGGCATGGTTGGGCACAAGGCCATCGACCTCGGGCATTGAGGCGATCATGTCGCGTTCCACTTCGGCAGCGCAGCCTGTTACCAGCAGCCGTGCACCCGGATGGTTCCGGCGCGTGCGCCTTATCGTCTGACGGGTCTGGCGCACCGCCTCGGACGTGACCGCGCAGCTGTTGATGACCACGAGGTTCCTGCTGGCCGAGAGCAGCGCGCGCAGCTCCTCGCTCTCTGAAATATTGAGACGGCAGCCAAGCGAAACCACCTCAAGAGTCATACGCTGATCCCGAAGTCCGAAGCCTCAAAGCTGCCGCAATAGCTTTGCGTGGCCGGGCCGGTCATGACGATGTGGTCATCCTCGCGCCATTCGATCACAAGCGTGCCGCCGGGCAATGTTACCGTGACAGGGCTATCGGCAAGTCCGCGCCGAATGGCCGCAACCGTGCTCGCGCATGCGCCGGTGCCGCACGCCCGCGTCAGTCCAACGCCGCGCTCCCACACGTGCAGGCGGATATGGTGCCGGTCTGCAATGGTTGCGACATTGACGTTGACCCGCTCGGGAAAGATTGGATCGGTTTCGATCTGTGGCCCGAGCCGGGCAAGATCAATCGCGTCGCAATCATCGACAAAGAAAATCGCGTGGGGATTTCCGACATTGACCGCCACGGGCTGAACCAGTTCTTCCCAGCCAACCGGCATGAGGTGCGTGTCCATCGCATAAGCAAGCGGAATATCTTCCCAACCGAAGCTGGGCGTCCCCATATCCACCGAGACGCCATGATCGCCAGGCGTCGTTGCGATTATCCCGCCAAGCGTCTCGATTGTTGCGGCTGTGCCTTGCAGAAAGCCGACTGCACGGGCCGCGTTTCCGCAGGCTTCCACTTCGCTTCCATCGGCGTTGAAGATGCGCATCCTCATGTTCGCGGTGTCAGATGGTTCCAGCAGGATCAGCTGATCGCAACCGATCCCGGTATGGCGGTCAGCCAGTGCTGTTGCCGCTGCCGCATCGAGCGGCGGCAGAGGAGTATCGCGACCGTCAAGGACAACGAAATCGTTACCCAGTCCGTGCATCTTGGTGAAGGCGATCCGCATGACTTGCGCGATCTATGCGCTGGCGCGGCCAACGTCCAGAGGCGGATTGTCAGCCGTTACCTGTGAGGCGCTGCTTTTGCTCGACCGATTTCTGATCCTGCCGAGTGCCATTGTTGGTCTCGTGCAGTTCCTCATGCGGTGACAGCAACCCTTTTTCAGACAGCCACGCGTGGGTGTCTTCAGCAGATTTGGGCTGGCCATAAAGATAACCCTGCCCCTTGATATCGCCATAATCGAGCAACAACTCGCGGATGGCGTCGGTTTCGATGCCTTCAGCCGTGATCGGCAGGCCCAGCCCCTTGCTGAGCATCGCGATTGAGTTGAGGATGGCGGTATTATCCTCGCTCTCGGCAAGGCTTGTTATAAAGCTGCGGTCGATCTTGATCCGGTCGAAGGGCAGCATACGCAGCTGTGATAATGAGCTGTAGCCAGTGCCGAAATCGTCCAGACTTACGCTTATACCCTGATTCTTGAGGCTGGCGATCAGCGAGCGCACTTGAACGATATCCTCGTGAACGCAGCTTTCGGTAATCTCGATTTCCAGCCGGCTCGCCGGAAAGTTTGCCTCTACCAGCAACTTCAGCAATTTCTGCGAAAACCAGGGGTCGCGAAGCTGCACGGGTGATATGTTTACTGCCAGAGAAAGTTGCGGATCCCAGTGCTTTGCGTCTTCCAGTGCCAGAGCGATAAGTCTTTCCGAGAGCTGGGCAATCAGTCCGATTTCCTCGGCAATTGGTATGAAAATGTCCGGTTTGACTAGCCCAAATTCCGGTGATTTCCATCTTGCGAGCATCTCAAAGCCGGTCACATTGCCAGTCTGTACGTCTATTTGTTGCTCGTAGAATGGAACGAATTCGTCATTAGTCAGGCCCGTGCGAATTCCGGCTTTCATGCTGGATCGGAACTGCATCTCCTCCGCCATGAAATCTTCGAACCAGAAGTAGCTGTTCCGGCCCTGCCGCTTGGCGTGATACATTGCCACATCGGCCATATCGAGCAAGTGTTGGGCATCACTGTGCTTCGAGTGGCCGCGAAGCATTAAATCGGCGCGAGCGATGCCAAGTGAGGCTGTGATTTCAGCGGTGGCGGAGCCGGCTTTTGTCGGCTGGCCGATCGCATCAACGATGGCCAGTGCGACAATGTCGACAGCGTCTGGATTGTCGCTGCTGAATGTCATGGCGCAGGAGAATTCGTCACCGCCGATTCTGGACATCAGTGAGCCGGGGGGAAGAAGCGCTTCTATGCGGTGCGCACATTCAATCAGAATCTGGTCGCCGGCGCTGTGGCCATTGAAATCGTTGACTTGTTTGAAGTTGTCGAGATCGATCATCATAATCGCGACGCAACTATCCCGGTCCGTCGCCTCAAGAAAATGCCTATCCAGTGCGCGGCGAAAACTGCGACGGTTCAGGCTGCCTGTCAGCGGATCGGATTCTGCGAGAAGTTTTGCCTGCTCTTCGGCGCGGCGCCGTTCTGTGACTTCTCCCGAGAGTTGGCGGTAGCGGCGCCAGCCGAAAATGATAAGGGCGATATTCAGAAGCAGCGCGTTGACCAGCATTTTGTCCGGACCGATTCCGTAGCCTTTCAGCGAGGCTATCACCGAAGGGACAACAGCGCTGCCGGTGCCGACAAACATGAGGACCGCTGCGGCCGCTATGCCAAGTGCAACGACGTCGCGCTTGGCTTTGCCCATACTTGGCTTTTGCGGTTTCTCGCTCGAAACCCGTTTGGAATTCGGCTCCATTAGTTTCCGTGCCCCCAAGGATATTTCGCGCAACACTAGGGGTGGTTGGATAAAATTTGGGTTAAAGGCTTAACTGCGGTCCTACTTTCGTTAACTGTTCAGCCTTCTGATGGGGGGCGGCACTTATTCAAGTAAGCCGATTTCCTTCAGCCTTTCCTGAAGATAGCCATCTGCGGTGATCGGTTCGGGATATTGGTCGGGGACCCCGGCGCTGATGCATTGCGGTAGAGTGCGGATTTGAAAGTCACTGCGCAAGTGCACGAAAAACGGCATGGAATAACGGCTTGTGCCGGAGCGATTGCCTTGCGGATTGTTCACCCTGTGCGTGGTGGAGGGCAGGACATGGTTGGTAAGCCGCTGGAGCATGTCGCCGATATTGACCACCATGGCGCCATCGGGCGGGTTGACGCCGTGCCAGTGGCCGTCGGTGCCGAGCAGTTCCAGTCCGGCTTCCTCCGCACCGAGTAACAGCGTGATAAGGTTGATGTCTTCATGCGGGCCTGCTCGAAGGGCTTGTCCGGGATGTCCCGCAACCGGCGGATAATGGGCAAGCCGCATCACCGAATTTCCGTCTTCTGTGGCAGCATTGAACCAGTCTGCGCGTAGCCCCAGATCAATTGCAATGCGTTCCAGCAATACGCCGCCGACCCGATCGAATTCAGCGAACAAGCGGGAGAAGACGTCTCGAAATTCTGGCGGTCTTTCTGGCCAGACATTGGCGGGCATTTTATCTTCGAGAGGGTGGAGGGGCTCAAGGTCGCGTCCGACGTGCCAGAATTCCTTGAGGTCGCTGGCCTTGGCGCCTTTGGCCATTTCTGTGCCGAAGGGCGTATAGCCTCGCGCCCCGCCCTGACCGGGAGTGAGATACGCCATTTTGTCTTTGTCCGGCAGGGCAAAAAATTCTGCAGTGAGCTTCCAACCCCTTTCGATCATATCGGGGCTGATGCCGTGGTTGCGGACCATGGCAAAACCGAAGCGCCGGAAACTGTCAGCAATCTGCGCGGCGAAATGGTCTGGCGTCTCTTCCAGGTCCAGGACGGGGATAGAGATATTGCCCAAGGTGGTGATGGCTCCGCTACGGGGTTAAGCTCTGCGACCATAATTTGAATGGGTGGCAGATGACCAAGAACTACTGGCTGATGAAGTCCGAACCAAACGCCTATAGCTGGGACGACCTGCTGAAAGAAGGGGAAGGCACCTGGGACGGAGTGCGCAACCACCGTGCCAAGAACAACCTTGCCGCCATGAAGGTGGGCGACGAGGCGTTCTTCTACCATTCCAATGTCGGCAAGGAGATCGTTGGGATCGTTACGATCAGCGCAGACAATATGACCGATCCGACCGATCCGGAAGGCAAATGGGCCGCTGTGAAGGTAAGGCCGGTGCGCAAGCTTGCCCGCCCTGTCACTCTGAAGGAGATCAGGGCGGATCCGAATCTGGCCGGAATCGAACTTGTCAAAATGTCACGTCTTTCGGTTGCGGAGATTACGCCGCGGGAATGGGACTACATTCTGGCACTGTCGCAAGAGCCGGCCTGAGCAGGCATGGCAAGCATGGGCTGAGCGGTGTTTGTCCCGATTCGGGAAGCGCCCGGCAAGGCGCTGGCGGGAGGGTAAAGGAAACCTTAACTTCGCCGCATGATGATCAGGAAACGTCGCTCGCTTGTCCTAACTACCGAGGCTTCCCGCCATCCATTTCGGATGAGCCTCCCGCCATCTGCGCTGGCAATGGATCAATCCCAGGCGGCAACTGTGCGCTCTGCGGCGGCGGTGAACAGATCTGCAACCTTCAGGAGTGACTGGCGCGGCTTCCTTGCGGTTTATTGCGCTGCTTTTGTGGTCGTCGCGGTCTTCATTACCTGAGCCAGCGCTGGCTATTCAGGCGGCGCGGAAGTTGCCGCCTTTTCAGCATTCCAGAGCAAGCGGCCAAGCCATGCTGTGCCGATGCAGCATATTGCAACGAACAGCAGTTGATCGATGATCGGGATGCGCAGTGCACTCATTCCCATAGCAGCGAGAGAGCCCAGCACCATCGCCCCGGAATTGACAATGTTGTTTGCGGCTATTGTCCGGGCCGTGTGAGATTTCTCCACGAAAGTCGTCAAGAAGGCATAAAGCGGCACTACGAACATTCCGCCCGCAATGGCGATCAACAGCAGGCTCAGAAGCAGTGGCGCGGCGAGGGGCTGGCTGACAAAAGTGGCCACGTCCATCAGTTCCGGCCCCGTATTCTTACTCCACAGCCGGCAGACCATCTGGAATACTACCACGAAGATAGCCATGGCCAGGACCGCGACAGGAGAATGGCGCGCCGAAACTTTCCCCCTGAGAATAGTATTGATGGACATGGAGCCGATCGCGACCCCGATTGAGAACATGACCAGGAACAGGCTGGCCACTTCCTTGCTTGCGGAAAGAACATTCTTGGTCAGAGGCGGGAACTGGATGAAAAGGACGGTGCCGATCGCCCAGAAGAAGCTGATAGCCATGATTGCCAGGAACACTCGCTTGTCGGCCATGGTCTTGCGAACAAGCGAATATGATGCGCGAAAGACGTTATAATCAAGCTTTTCCAAGGCAATTTGGGGAGGGGCAGGTGGCACTTGCCGTCCCGCAATGTAACCGATTATGGCAAACAAGAGTACGCCTATCGCCGACCACTTTACGTCGATCCATCCGGCAACGATGGTGCCTGCCAGTATCGCGATATAAGTCCCCGCTTCCACCAGCGCGGTTCCGGCCAGCACGTGTTCCCGCTTAAGATGCTGGGGCAGGATTGCGTATTTTATGGGCCCGAAAAAGGTTGAGTGGACCCCCATCGCGAAGAGGGCGAGCAGCATCAGCGGGATGGCAAGGGAGTCTATTGCCGTTCCCTGCCATGCGAGCAGGAGGCCGCCTGCACCGATCACCATGATCAGGATTTCGCAGAACTTTACGATCCTGATGATCCTCGCCTTGTCGCGCATGTCCGCAAGTTGACCGGACAGGGCGGAAAGCAGGAAGAAGGGGATTACAAAGACTGCGGAAGCGATCGCGCTGAAGCGCGCCTCGTCGCTTTCCGAATTGTACAGGGTATAGACAACGAACAGCACCATGGCGTTCTTGAATAGATTATCGTTGAACGCACCCAGCATCTGCGTGATGAAAAGGGGAAGAAACCGTCTCGAGCGCAGCAATTCGGTTGTTGTCGTCATTGTCTCGCTTCAAGAATGTCCCTGACTGCGCCGACCCTTAACCGCAATTGGCTTCGTGCCAACCCCGACGGGCACTTTTTCCTGGCCCGCTTCCGGTCTATGGAGGCCGGGATATGTTTACCTTGCCGAATCTCCTGACGCTTTCCCGCATCCTGACGGTGCCCGTTCTGGCCGCTCTGTTGTGGTGGCCGGACTGGCATCTTGGCTATGCCATTGGCTTTGGTGTTTACTGCCTGATGGGGATCACGGACTATTTTGATGGTTATCTGGCAAGAGCGCAGGGCACTGTGTCGAAGCTGGGAGTTTTCCTTGATCCGATCGCCGACAAGATCATGGTTGCCTCGGTGATTCTGGTATTGGCCGCACAAGGCAGGCTGAGTGGGCCGCTTCTGGGCGATTTTCATGTGATCGCGGGGCTTATCATCCTGATGCGTGAAATCGCGGTGTCTGGCTTGCGAGAATTCCTTGCGGGAATTCAGGTGTCGGTCCCGGTTTCGAAACTCGCCAAATGGAAAACCACGCTCCAGCTTGTTGCGCTTGGCGCACTTATCCTTGCCGGAGCATTCCCGGATGAACCGTGGATGCATTTGACCGGTCTGGTCAGTTTGTGGGGCGCAGCGATCCTGACCATTGTGACCGGTTGGGACTATTTGCGCGCTGGCATCAAGCATATGGACTGATCCGCTCAGTCTTTATCAGGCTCAACACGGTTCCAAATAGTGAGTGGCTTGATGGTGGGCCGCAAGCAATTTTCGTCACAGGTGCCAATCGCGGGATAGGCCAGTCGCGGGATCAGCCGTTTCGTAATTCCTCCGCCAGCAAGCGAAACTCGTCGGCACGCGGCGAGTTCTTGCGCCACACAAGCGCGATTTCGCGATTGGCATTGTTGGACTTTAGCGGACGGCTAACAACGTTGGTGCCATTCAATATGCCAGCGTCCAGCGCCATTTCCGGCAGCATCGTCAAACCAAGCCCATTGTCGACCATCTGCACAAGTGTGTGCAGACTGGTGCCGATCATGGTTGCACTGGCGCGCAGTTCCGGTCGGTTGCAGGCCGCAAGCACGTGGTCTTTCAGACAGTGCCCATCTTCGAGGAGGAGTAGCCGATTCTCGTCGATCAGCGAAGGCGGCACTTCATCAGGCGGGTCGCCCGGATCGTCTTGCGGAAAGGCAACGAACAGAGCGTCAAGTTCGATCGTTTCCTTTTCGATTTCCCCGGTGGGGTAGGGGAGGGCCAGCAGGACGCAATCCGCGCGGCCATGATGGAGCGAATCAATGGCCGCTGCGCTCGGCTCCTCGCGCAGGAATAGTTTAAGGTTGGGGCGTTCCCGGCGCAGGCGCGGCAGCATGCGCGGCAGCAGGAAAGGCGCGATGGTGGGTATAACGCTCATCCGCATCTCGCCCGAGAGCGGCTGCCCGCTGGATTGCACAAGGTCGGAAAGTTCCTCGGTCTCGCGCAAGATGCGGTGCGCCTTTGCGACAACGGTATTGCCAAGGGGCGTGAAGCGCACGGCACGCTTGGTGCGCTCAACCAGCACCACACCCAACAAGGCTTCGAGATCGCGCAAGCCAGCCGAAAGAGTAGATTGCGAAACAAAGCACGCTTTGGCGGCCCGGCCGAAATGGCCATGTTCATGCAGCGAGACAAGATACTGCAACTGCTTGAGTGTCGGATGGTAAACAGTCATTGCGGCATTGCGCGGCCTAAGTGGCAGTTTCGGGAATGGCGTCAGTAATGGTATCGGCCATGTCATCGATATGCGTCATGCGCAATTTTCCGCCGACCACTGCAAAGGCCAGTTTGCCTTCGACAAGTTCAAGCGCATCGCGGCCAAACTGCTCAAAACGCCAGCCTTCCAGAATGGGGATGTCCGTGCGCAGGCCCGCCGCCAGCTGCTCAAGCTCGTCGCTTCGCGCGAGCAGCCGTGATGCAACGTCGATTTCGCGCGACCGGATCTTTAACAGGAGTTTCAGCAGGTCGGCCACCAGTGCGCCCTCCTTGCCGAGCGGAGCACCGCGTGAGTTGCGGGCCGGGATTTCTTCTTCGGGCATAGGCTGCGCCTGAGCCAGCGTCGCCATCAGCCGCCTGCCGATCTCGTTGTCTTTCCAGCCTTGCGAGAGGCCGCGAACTTTGGCGAGATCGGCCTGTGCCTGGGGTGGGTGACTGGCGATATCAGCCAGCGTCTCGTCGCGAACGATCCTTCCACGCGGGATGTTTTTGCCTTGTGCTTCACCCTCGCGCCATGCCGCCAGAGCCTTGAGCCGGCCAAGAACCGCAGGATTGCGCCCAGCAGCCTTGATGCGCTTCCATGCCGTGGCGGGATCGCCGCGGTATTTCTCTGGGTCTGCCAGCTTCTCCATCTCGGCGTCGAGCCATTCGCCGCGCCCGGTCTTGATCAGCTTTTTCAATATCCGGGGGAATATGTCGGCAAGGTGAGTGACATCGCCAATCGCATATTCGATCTGCCGTTCGGTCAGCGGGCGGCGCGACCAGTCGGTAAAACGCGCGCCCTTGTCGATCGGGAAGCCGAGCCAGCTTTCCACGAGGTTGGAATAACCGATCTGTTCTGACTGGCTTATCGCCATCATTGCGATCTGCGTATCGAAGATGGGATGGGGGGTGCGGCCCGTGGCGTTGAAAATGATTTCGACGTCCTGTCCACCGGCGTGGAAGATCTTGAGGACATCTTCATTGTCCGTCAGCAGATCGAGCAGCGGGGTCATGTCCAAACCTTCCGCCAGCGGGTCAATCGCGGCGGCTTCGGTTTCGTCGGCGATCTGCACCAGGCACAATTCAGGCCAATAAGTGTTCTCGCGCATGAATTCTGTATCGACAGCGACGAAGCTTGATTTGCAAAGCCGCTTGCACAAAGCGGCCAGCTCGTCGCTGGTCGTAATCAGCGGATGAATCTTCATATGGCAGGGGCGTTACGCTGAACGCTGACTTTCTTCAACGCCGCAAGAGAAACTCTTGAACACGTTTGATGAAGCGGGCGACCGCGGTGATGTATCTCACAACGACGGACGGCCCCTGAGGTTCGGGCTGGGCAACCCGAATTCTCTCACGAATTGAATGGGAAGCGCGTGGTTGTTGTTGCAAGGTCGGGCTGAAAGGGGACGCTGAACCCTGATCATGCCAAGGCATGCGAACGCTTTCTGAATCCGAGGCTGTGCTTTGCCAACTGGCTATAGGCGCATCAGCAGAGACAGCATCAGCCGATTCGGCGGAGGATGGCCAGATCGCGCCGGTATCATCGCCGCCGCCATCAGGCGCGGTTTCGGCCCAGTCGTAGGCAGGATCGAGATGTTGCCCGTCTTGCGCCTCTTCAAAGCCTGGCTGGGGCGCGTGCCCCTGAGCCGAATGCGGCGCGTCCAGATCGGGATTTTGGGTTTCTCCAGCGCCCAGGCCAGCAGCAGGCAGGTCAGCAGCAAAGTCCGATTCGGTTCCAGGCGTCAGGGTGGCTTCGGCCGGGAATTTGATCTCTTCATGGTCTGCATGGTCTGTTTCGCCGCCATGGGTGGCAGGGGGTTCGTCTCCAACGCCGGAAAGTGGCTCGGCAGCGGCAAAAATATCCCGGGGCATGAATTGCGATGCATCGACGGAATCTGGGGCGAAGGCGGCCTGGGCGATAAGCTCATCTGCCATACCCAGCGGATTTGCGGCTTCATCGCCTTCCAGCGCCAGCGCCATCTTCTTTTTGCCGTCGGCCCGGCCTGTGGAAACCATGCTGATCAGTGAAGCAGATTCCTCCGCCTCTTCGGAATCGAAGTCATCGCCGTCACCAGACGCGGTTACGGAAGTTACGGCTTCGACCACTTTGACTTCTCCGGCATTGAGATACTCGTCGCAGGTCATCACTGGTGCGTCGAAAAAGGGATAGGCGTCACTGTTGACCAGAAGGACGACGAGGGGGCGGGGCAGGCCTTGTTTCACTGCGGCGTCGCGGGCTGCCTGGAATACAAGCACGCCAAGGTAGCATGCCCCTACAGCCCCGGCGCAGATGTCTTGGGCGGATGGCTGGGCGCTTGTGCTCACTTGGTTTTCCAGTGCGGCGATGGCGCCGTAAAGGTCGTCAATTCCCTCTATCGCCAGCGTTTTGTCAGCCTTGTCGTAATCGCCTTGCCATTCGCAGCCATAGGAGGAATAGCCCTCCAGCAGGTCATCCCGGTCGGTTTCCGAAAACGGATATGTTGCGTCGGAGAAGAAGCTGGTCTCCAGAGGCGGAGTGAGGTGCCCGTTTGCATCGGGGTAGATGCCCATATCTTCAGGATCGCCGATGCCAATACCGACCGCTGTGATCGGCGATTCTGTCCGCCCATATTCATCGATCTTCGTGGCAATCTGGTCCCAGCCAGTGAACTTGAGTTGATCCACCGTGATTTCCAGAAGCCGGGCAGGCAGGACCTTGTCATCCCCAGCGTAGGCGGGAAGCAGGGCTCTAAGCTCGTCCGCGGCCTGATCGGCGCGACCGTTCCTGAGCATGGTTTCTATCGAACGGCGGAACGCGTGCTCTTCCAGGCCGTTGATCGTGATTTCTTCGGGCAACTGCATATCTCCGGTATCAAACCGTAATCACCAATCTAACCGGGAATGGTTGATCAGGAGTTACGGCGCGGTTTGCCCTACCGTGCACTTGTGCTGGAACCCCGCAGCGCCTAGGGGCACGCGATAGAAAATGACCCATCACGAAACCTAGTTGAATTACCTATGACACATCCTTTTCGCACACACGATTGCGGCACCCTGACCACGAGTGAGGTTGGCCAGAGCGTCCGCTTGTCCGGTTGGATACACCGCAAGCGCGACCATGGCGGCCTGCTTTTTGTCGATTTGCGCGATCATTACGGCATTACGCAGATCGTCGCGGACGAGGATAGCCCGGCGCTGGGGTTGCTCGATTCCCTGCGCGTCGAAAGTGTTGTGACGATTGATGGAGAGGTGAAGGCCCGTAACGCGGCAACGGTCAATCCGAACCTGCCTACCGGTGAAATAGAGGTTTTTGCCCGCGCGGTAAATGTTCAGTCGAAGGCTGACGAATTGCCGATGCCGGTGGCCGGGGAGCAGGATTATCCTGAGGATATCCGGCTCAAATATCGATTCCTCGATCTGCGGCGTGAAAGTGTGCATGCCAACATGCTGCTGCGCAGTCAGGTGATTTCATCGCTGCGTGGCCGCATGACGGATCAGGGTTTCATTGAGATTCAGACCCCGATCCTGACAGCCAGCTCTCCTGAGGGCGCGCGTGACTATCCTGTCTCTTATACACATCTGACGCTGCCGACGATCTTACGCGTGTAGATCTC
>JAHRVR010000235.1 GCA_019090585.1 Sphingomonadaceae bacterium | reverse complement strand
AGCTTGCGGGCCGCGGGGTTGACGTTGTTACAGACCGGCAGAGCATGATCCACGTGTCCGGCCATCCCGGACGCCCGGAACTGGAAGCGCTTTATGGATGGCTGCGCCCAGACATTCTTGTGCCTGTTCATGGCGAAATGCGCCACATGCGCGAACAAGGGCGGGTCGGAAGAGCGAGTGGGATTGAGCAGGTTGTCGTCCAGAAGAATGGTGACCTTGTGAGGCTTGCTCCGGGTAAACCGGGAAAGTTCGATAACGTTCGTGCGGGGCGTCTGGTGCTTGACGGCGATATTATTGCTGCCGCTGATGGTGATTCAGTAGTTATGCGCCGGCGCCTGTCTTTTGGCGGTGTTGTCTCGGTTGCGGTGGATGCACGCGGCACGGTTCGTGTTGCCGCAATGGGGCTTCCCCTCGAAGAGGATTACGCGGACTTCATCGAAGAGACCGAAAAAGACGTCACCAAGGCTTTGAAATCGCTGCGTAGTACCGATCTCGCCGATCGCATGGAGGCAGCGCGGCTTGCGGCTCGGCGGGCAGCTACGCGTTGGTCGGGCAAGAAACCCCAAGTCCAGGTCATGCTATTCTAGGATTAGGCAGAACACTTGATGCAATGGACATCCATCATCGCGATTTACAGCCTCTTCTGGGTTCTGAGCGCCTTTCTGATCATGCCTTTCGGCGTTCGCACCGTTGAGGAGGAGGGGGGCGATAAGGTCAGCGGGCATGCAGATAGCGCTCCGGCGAATTTTCGGCCCGGGCGGATCATGGCTCGCACCACGATCCTTGCCGCCGTGCTCTTTGGCTTGTTCTATCTGAACTATATCAATGGCTGGATTGGGGTGGACGATCTAAACTTCTTTGGAAAACCGCCCGGTTCTGACATCTAGAGCCTCGCGGCCCAATCAGTTGCGCAAACGTTCGATCGCCTGGGCAAGCGCGACATAAAGCTTGCCCATATCCGAAGATAGCAGCGTAACCCCCAGCGCTGAACCATCGCGTGTCGACAGGACCTGGCGCAGGATCGCCTCAAAATCGTGGATGTAGCGGCTGACATGCTCCCGGAAATCGGGATCATGTTCGAATACCTGCTGGATGGTCCTGGCCTCTCCAGAGTCGATCAGGCTGATCGCGCGCCGAGTGAAAATACCCCTGTCACCGCGCAGATAGCCTTCCCATGCCGTGTCCGAAACTTCGGTAGACAATGCCTTTGCAATATCAATCGCATTGGAATTGAGCGCCTCTGTAATCAGTGCGGCGCGGCGGGCGAAGTCATTATTGACCTGCTCTTCGGCGCGTTCCCTTGCGTGTGATACCCGGTTTTCGAGATTGGCAACCAACTCGTTTACTTTGGTTAGTTGATCGCGCAGCTGGATTGTGGCTTCTCGGCTGACGCCGGCTGCTTGCGTTGCGGCCTGTTCCAGCTGCCCTGAGATACCAGCTGCGCCGTTGTGAATTGCGTTGCCAATCGCTTCGGCACTCGATTCCCGGATCTGTTTGGCGATTTCCGCAACCCCCGAGGCGCCCTGCTCGGAAATTATGGAAACGGTTTCGCGTGCAGATGTTTCCAACGTGGCAATTGCATCTTCCAGATCGGAGCGGGACTTTTGGGACATTGCATCGCCCTCCTGGACGATGTCCTTGAGCGACTGGCGCAGCGAATTGAGCGAATCCTGATGGGAAATTGCCTGATCGCGCAGCTGGAACTGCATTTTCGTGACGTCAGCGAGAATAGCTTTAAGGGCGGTTCCGGAGCCGTCGATCTGGTTTGCAAGCCATTGGCCGTTCTTCCCGGCCTCCTGCAGTGTCCGCGAAATGTCCCGTGCACGTGTTTCGGTAGCGGCCAAAGCAGCTTCGGAGTTTTCCAGCGACCGGGGAAGTTCGGTTCGCACTTGTTCTGTGCCGGCCCTCACGAGTTCGAGCAGCCTGACGCTCGATTCGGTCAGCCCTTCGAACTGGGAATCGGCCTCGGCAAGCTTGCCCTGTGCTTCGGTGATTCTGTTTGTGATTTCGGAAAGGCTGGTGCTGACTTGAGCCCCGGAGGTTTGCGCTGCTTCGGCGATCCGGTTGATATTGGTTTCAGAGGCACCGAGTTTTTCCAGGATCGTCGAAACCTGATTTGCCAGTTCGCCGGTCTGGCGATTGTGCACTTGTGACCTTTGTGCAATTTCGTCGTCGAGCGCACCCAGCATTTCTGAAAACCGTGTGAGCGCCTCGCGCTCGGCAGTCTCTGCGGTAACCAACCTTTCGGAAAGCTCAGAAATCACGCGCTCGGCCCGCTCTGCAATGCCTTGTTCGATAATTTCGGCCTCGGCGGTGATAGAGCCAAGACTACTGCGGGCCTGTTCGGTAGCGGCAGAATTAGCCTGTTCGATCCTGGCGAACAAAGCGCCGCGATCTTCTTCGACCGCAGACAAGTGCGTTCGCCAGGCAGAGAGCGCCTGATCCCCGCTATCGCTCAACGAGTGGGAAATGGAATCGCCTTCCTCGCGAAGCGCCGAGAGCCTTGTTTGCAGCGATTCCAGACCGGCTTGCTCCGCTGTATCGATGCTTCCGCGCGCCTGAGCCAGTTCTTCTGCAAGCGCTGCGGCGCGCTGGCGAATTGCGGCGAGTGCGTCAATTTCTTGTTTGTCCAACTGGGTGCGGAAGTCTGCTCCGCGATCGTTCAGCTCTGCAAACTGGGCATCTGCAATCTTCTCCAGGTGCTCACATTGTTCGCCAAAGCCTGAAAGTGTCTCATCGACGATACTGCGCAGTGAAAGGATTTTCGTTTCGCAGGCCTGCCCGAACTCGTTGATCCGGTCGAACCCGTTGACCATCTCCTCAACTTGCGCATTTGCGGTCCGGCCAGCATTGCCGATGTTGTTGGTGACATCTTTGGCCGAGCTGGAAATCACCGGAAGCTGACCGCGCAGCTTCTCCATGTTTTCCAATGCGACTTCACTGACTTGTCCGATTGTTTCAACGCGCGATCCGTTTTCACGCACGAGTTCCTGCAGCCGCTCTGCGTTCTTGCTGAGCCTCTCGCTGGCAACGCGGCCAAACGATTCCAGATCGCGCGTCTCTGACGCCAGAAATTCGCGTGCCAGGCTCAATTCGCGGTTTACCGCCGTTAATCTGGACTCAAGACGATCTGATTCGTTTGAGATCTGGTGCGCGGTATATCCGAACCGGGTGGCCTCACGGGCACTACTTCGTATGGAAAGTAGCCACAGTGCACTGATCAGGAGCGCCGGGAGGCTCCACGCCGTAATAAGCGAGGCCCATTGTGACGGAGAGGTTTGAGCGCTTGCTGAGGCCAGGTTTGCCCAGGCAAAAAATCCTGTCCAACCGGCGATCGCGGTAAGTGCTAAAACAGGCGGCAGCCAGGCTGCCCAGCCTTTGTCCGTCGGCGGGGCCTCTCCATCCCGCTCAATCCAAGAAGCAGCGCCTTGCGCCACGTCCGTGGCATGGTGCTCGGTGCCTTCGGCCTCGGCCTGGCTGTCCTGCAGTTCGGTTGCGTCCTCCTCGGACGCCCCGATTGCGATGATGCGCGATCCCCCAGTCATGCCGCCTTGATAACACGAAGTTACGCGGCGCGGCAATAAACCTCGATTTAACCTTGTCTGCTGTATTGCTGGCGGCATGGCATTTGAAGCTGGAGCCCTCGACGCCACACTGGCAGCAGCCGCAGGAGACGATCCTGCGTTGGTTAAGGAATTGCGTTCCGCATTCCTTGAAAGCGCGGCCCGACAGGTCGATCTGCTGGGGCGGGCCAGATGCGACGGAAACTGGCGAATCGCAGCGATGCGGTTGAAGGGCCTTGCAGCCAGCTTTCATGCCGAAGAGCTGATGAGTCTGGCGGAAATGGCGCTTGAAGCGGCTCCTGGCGAACCGACAGTCGTCAGGGATTTGCGCGGTTTCATCGAAGAGTTTTCCGCGACCTGATTTCCCTTGCTTGGCAGGAGCCGGGCGCTTGCCTAAGAACGCGTAAGTCTTCATTTGGAGAAGCGCGCTGCGCACTGTTCTTCTGGACATGACAGAATCGGTCGATGCCGGCTTACCGCTGCGCCGGGCCTTTGTTCGCATAGGCGGCAAGCCGATCGTTCATCACCAGCTTGAGATCGCGCTGAGTTTTGGCTGCGAGCGCGTGATCTGCATGGTGAAATCACTCGATTCCGAAGTGATTGCCATGCAGCATATGACAGAAGATGCAGGAAGTTTGTTCCATACTGCATCCACACCCCAGGAATTGTCCGGTCTTGTCGCGGCAAATGACGAGTTGATCGTATTTTCGGAAGGGCTTCTGGCAGATCCCGAACGGGCGCGGCAAATGCTGGAAATGGGAATGGGCGTCTTTGTGCAGCCTGTTGAAACTGGGCTTGCCGCCGGGTTTGAAAGGCTCGACATCAACCACGCTTCGGCGGGACTGCTCAGAATTTCAGGGCATCTGATCGAAGGGCTGGTTCAGCTCGCTCCTGACTGCGAGGTCCCTTCTGCGTTGACGCGCATTGCCTTGCAGGCAGGTGTTGCCATGCGCGAAGTTCCGGCAGAGGCGCGAAGCGGTATGCGCTGGCAAGTGATTCGCAGCGAAACGGACGCTTCTGCGATCGAGCATGACTGGCTGGCGCAGCAGCTCGGAAACCCGCGCATTGTCTCGCCGGGACGCTGGATCGCGCGGCAGGGCGTGATGGCATTCGGTTCCGCGCTGCTCCATGCAGGCAACGCATCTGCAATTCTAATCATTGCTATGCTGGTTGCGATGGCAATTGCGCTTGGCTTTGCCTGGCTCGACTCAATGGTCACCGGCTTTTTATTTTGCGCGCTTGGCTGGATATTTCACCGCGCTGCAAGACTGTTGCGCAGGATCGAAGTTCCACTTGCGACCCGTGATGGCCGCGATTCTGCGGATCTTGTCGCTCTGGAATGGGCGCTGGACCTGGAACTTATGCTCTTCGTGCTGTGGGCATCGGGCACAATGGCGGAACAGGACATGATCTTGCAGGCATTTGCACCGGTACTGTTCGTTCTTCTGGTCAGACTTGTCCCACAATTACTGCATTCTGCAGGATCGGCGTGGTTAGGCGACAGGGCGGTGCTTTCTGTGATCCTTGCCCTGATTGCCGGACTGGGCGGTATGATCTGGTTTGTGAGGGTTGGCGCGCTGGCTTTTGCTGCTGCTGCAATCGCGATAAGCAGGAGCCGCAGCGGCTAACGAGGGTTTAACCATGTCAGGCTATGTCAATGGCATGATCGATACAGTTACGGCATCTGTTGACGTGGATTCGGTTGAATCCATATTTCGCGACGAACTGGCAAACAGCGATTCCGCTGCCGGGACAGTTGTGCCAATCCTTCGCCATGTCCTCTCAAGCGAGGACAACTCGTTGTTCAGCGACGACATCATTGCCCGGGTTCGGGGAATGCTGCAAAATATCACAGTTCAGCTCTTGGATCGGCTCGAATCCGCCGGAGACGAGCCGTTCACGGCGGAACACGATAGCGAGCGGATCAGCGCGTTAAGGGATATGTTGATCGCCAATGCCGTCTTCGTTGGGCACTTGCATGCGCTTGCACTCGAATGGCAACTGACCGAACGGCTTCAGGCGCGCCTTGGCACAGATCCGGTCCTGACGCCGTTGTTGCAGGAACTGATCGCGTCGAAAGATGCCGAGACAGCGGCACTGGCGATGCGCTTTCTGGCGGCACAGGCGCGTCATTGCCAGTCGCAGCGCCGGATGAGATTGCCACTGCTCGAACTGCCGGGAGACTTGTTGCACGCAGCCGTGCTCGTCATGCGAACCTTTGGCGATGAAGACCGGGGGGAGGACAGCCGCGCTGCAGCCGCTGAAGCCAGTATTCGCGCCGAATATGATGAGGCATTGACCCGGCTTGGTATGATGACCCGGCTCGTTATGGCTATGGGGAGCAGGGCAATTTCAGCCCTTTCCATCACCCATGCCGGTGCTGCGATTTTTCTGTCTGCGCTTTCAATCGGGTCGGGGTTCGACCGTGATATGGCGGTGCTTTCTACCAACGAAGCGCAAGCCGCGCGGCTTGCGCT
>JAHRVR010000234.1 GCA_019090585.1 Sphingomonadaceae bacterium | reverse complement strand
GTGGTCGGCCCGCCGGTTGTCGGCGGTATGGCGTCAGGCAATGTTGAGGCCCCTGGACAGCTCGCCAGTCACTATTCTCCGGGCAAGCCGCTGCGCCTGGATGCAGTCACGGCCAACAACCATGAGTTCCATATTGGCTTTGGTGATATCTGCGGAGATACGAACTTATCGGTTCGCGGTGATCTTACCGAGGCTGCGGCACATCTCTATGCGGCGTTGCACCAGGCGGCAGCTTCAAGCCGCTGCGCCATTGCCGTTGCCCCGATCCCGCAGGATGGAATTGGCAAGGCTATTCACGATCGCTTGCGGCGCGCCGCGGCTTAGCCGGTATCGGGCAAAGAAAAGGCCGCCCGTTTGAAGGGGCGGCCATTCTTGTTGTCGATACCTACCGGCAATCAGGTGGTTTCGGCATTCTCGTAATACTTCGGAGCATGCTCGTTGAGGATATCAAGAATCTTCTGCAGAGCAGTTGGCTCATCGGTCTTTTCCATCGCTGCCAGTTCGCGGGCAAGGCGGGAAGAGGCTGCTTCAAAGATCTGCCGTTCCGAATAGCTTTGCTCCGGCTGGTCATCGGCTCGAAACAAGTCGCGGGTAACCTCTGCGATACACACAAGGTCGCCCGAATTGATCTTCGCTTCGTATTCTTGGGCGCGGCGTGACCACATGGTGCGCTTCACCTTTGGCTTTTGCGTCAGCGTATCGAGTGCTTCCTTCAGCGTCTTGTCTGAGGAAAGCTTGCGCATGCCGATTGATTCGACCTTGTTCACGGGGACGCGTAGCGTCATCCGCTCTTTCTCGAATCGCAGCACATAAAGTTCCAGCTGCATGCCGGCGATTTCTTCATTCTGAAGCTCAATCACCCTGCCGACACCGTGTTTGGGATAAACGACGTAGTCTCCAACATCGAAGGCATTTGCCTTTGTTGTCATGTATCGTCCTTTCGCCTGCAGGTTCGAGCAATTTGGGCAATGCTTGCTCGCCTTTGCGAGCCGACAACTTCCCTCACGCGGTCAGATGATGCCACCAACCGATTGCTCTTGACCCTGCTTTACAATGATACCGCTGCCAGATCGGTCAATAAGTCCGGGCAGTCGCCATATTATATAACACGATTGTAACAAAATTACCAGAGGCGAGCATCCGAACCGGATTCCCGCCTTTGGCAGCCATCGTGGCTCAATTGTCGGAGAGCCCTGGAGGGCTCCGCTTAGTCGCCTTGGCCGGGCTCGGCAGAGAAGAGCTTTTCAAACTTGCCCTCCTGACCCTTGAACTCGTCCGCATCCGGGGGCGAATCCCTCTTTACGGTGATATTTGGCCACTCGGCGGAATACTTCGTATTCACCTCAAGCCATTGCTCAATGCCGCCTTCTGTATCAGGTAGAATCGCTTCGGCTGGGCATTCAGGCTCACAAACACCGCAATCGATGCATTCGCTGGGACTGATTACCAGCATGTTTTCACCCTCATAAAAGCAGTCCACCGGACAAACTTCTACACAATCCATATATTTGCAGCGGATGCACGCATCCGTGACGACATATGTCATAGCTGCAAATCCCCTTTCTAAGCGTCGTTGCGGTTGACCGCTGCTATGGGCAAATTTCGGGCCTCGTCAAGCACTCGGTAGCAGCTTTGCGCTTCTGTGGCCGGTCCGCGCCTTTCCGGGAGTGCAATTAGCTCGATGATTCTGATCCCGCTTGGCATGGGAATGGTCAGGATATCGCCTGCCGAGACATTCTGATGCGCTTTTTCGACGCGCCGACTGTTGACTCTCATATGCCCTTTTTCGGCCATCGCCTGAGCGTTAGTGCGCGTCCTGGCAAGGCGCAGAAACCAAAGGAGCTGGTCGATTCTCAATGTCCGGCTTTTCGCTGCATTACCGCACCAGCTCTGCAAGCGCGGCAAAGGCGCTTCCTTCTCTGATTTTGCCGCGCTCGGGCTTTTCAAGCTGCAGCCGCAGTGGCCGCCAGCGCCATCGGGACGGGGCTGGCGGGCCATGTATGCCTTTGGCCAGAGGTTTTGGCACAACCGAGCGAAACCCGCCTAGCCGTAGCAGCTGCGCATAGCTTTCCGGCTTGAGGCCCATCGAAATAGCTTTCGCCGGATCGAGTATGAACTGCCGCTTGTCATGGATAACGCGCACGCCATGGGCTTCGCGAAGCAGTTTCTCGGCTATGTCGATTCGTATGGCCTGCCCGCCTAGCGCGCGATACCCTGTCGGCACGTTGTGCTTATCAGTGGTAATGGCGGGCGGCATTACCGGATCGGGGCAGGGCAAGGGCGTTGGCCGCCCGGCCAGCGAGGCAAGGATTGCCCAAGCCTCCAGCGATGGCCGCCGCAGCATTTGCGGAACAAATATGTCGAGTGCACCGACGCGCACGCCCAGTTTTGTCAGCATGGTGCGTTGCTGCTTGTCGAGCTTATCGAGCGCAGAAGTGGCGCGGACCAGCATCCCGGCCCTTTCAATCAGCTGGATGAGCAGGGCGCGCAGTTCCGGCCCGGCGCCGCGTGACTGGCTTGCCTTGTCCAGCCTGTGCAGCGCATCAAGCGGTTTTAGCTCACGGCCAAGCCAGCCTTCCAACGCCAAAGCGAGCTGGCCGCGCACTTTGTCCGGCAGTGCCTCAACCGACGGATCGAGATGAAGCCGGGGCGTCAGGAGATCCTTGCCCTGGCGGAGCTGCGCCAAGCGGCTACCCAGCCATGAAATCTCGCCATCCTTGAGCGCCAATTCCGCTTTGCCAGTGTTGATATCGCCTGCAAGGTCCGTGGCGCGTTTCTCCAGCAGCACGGGAACGTGGCGTTCGGCAGCCGCGAGCAGCATTTTCCGGTCCGCATGGCGTGTTTGGGGGTCAACCTTGAAGCGAAGGCCATCAAGGCTTCCGATTTGCTCGTCCTCGACCAGCACATCTTCCCCGTCCAGCTTGACGGAAAGCAGCCCCGCGTCGGAACCCAGATCCTTCATCAATATCGCGGTTCGCCGGTTGACGAAACGCTCGGTCAGCCGGGAATGCAGCGCATCGGACAATCGCGCCTCGACTGCTCTGGCGCGGGCGGCCATTTCGTCTTTCGCGTGCACCCAGTCGGGGCGCTGTGCAATATAGGCCCAGCTGCGTGTGGCGGAAATCCGGCCTTGCAACGTATCGATATCGCCAGAAGGGTTGTCGAGTTGGGCGATGGACTGCGCCACATAGTCGCCGCCGAGCTGGCCGCCGCGGATGTCCTGCCACAGCCTTGAGACGAAGCGGGAATGTGTTTCGGCACCTTGCTGGCGGAAATCGGGCAGCGAGCAGACCTCCCAGAACCGAGCGACCATCGCCGGTGTGCTGAGCGATGAAACTACGTCCGGCTCTTCGGACAGCTTTTTCAGTATGGCAAGGTCAATGGCCTCAGGGGCCGGGATGAGTCCGTCCTCCTGTGGCGGTGCTTCGAGATCGGCGATGAGCGTGCCAAGGTCATCGAAGCGTGGTTCGGGGTCGCGCCAGAACAGTTTGGTCAGCGGTGCAAAACGATGTTCCTCGATCGCGAAGACTTCTTCGTCGGTAAATTCGGAATCGTGGCTGCCTGTGCCAGTCAGCGTGCCGAAAGTCCCGTCGCGCTGGTGTCTGCCTGCGCGTCCGGCAATTTGCGCCATTTCGGCCGTGGTCAGGCGGCGCTGGCGGATTCCGTCGAATTTCGAAAGCCCGGCAAAGGCAACGTGCTCAATATCCAGGTTCAGGCCCATGCCGATGGCGTCTGTGGCGACAAGGTAATCGACCTCGCCGGATTGGTAGAGTTCGACCTGGGCATTGCGTGTTTGCGGGGACAGCGCGCCCATGACGACGGCAGCGCCGCCCCGGAAACGCCGCAGCATTTCGGCGATGGCGTAGACTTGCTCGGCGGAGAAGGCGACGATTGCGCTTCGCGGGGCAATCCGCGACAGTTTCTTTGCGCCGCCATGGCTCAGCGTCGAAAAACGTGGCCGGCCGATGACTTCGGCTTCAGGCAACAGCTTTTTCACCATCGGGGCGAGCGTCGCCGAGCCGAGGATCATGGTCTCGTCGCGCCCGCGCGCATGAAGGATGCGGTCAGTGAAGATATGGCCCCGCTCCCGCCCGGCTGACAGCTGGGCTTCGTCGATACCGACAAAGGCAAGGTCAGCGCCGACCGGCATGGCCTCTACCGTGCATAGCAGCCACCGTGCGTCCTTTGGCTCTATCCGCTCCTCGCCGGTGATCAGGGCAACCTGGCTTGCCCCCTTGATGGCGCAGACCCGGTCATAAACCTCGCGGGCAAGCAATCGCAGTGGAAATCCGATGGCGCCGCTGGAATGGGCGCAGAGCCGTTCGATCGCATAATGGGTCTTGCCGGTATTGGTTGGGCCGAGCACAGCCTTCACCGTGCCGGGGTCGCCGCTCCATGCACTGTCGATCAGGGAATTAGAGGCCATTACGATGGCGAATGTGGCATTGCCGCTTGCCGCTCGCAAGGCCCGGCTTGCCTTGAAAAGCGCGCTCTATCCACAATCTTAGGCTGAGATTAACCTTGAGTAGGCAAGACCTCTTGTGGAATTCGCAAAAAAACAGGCCGTAAAAGCAGAGTCAGACAACTTGTACCACGAAGGCAACCCGATCGATCACGCGGCAGGCCAGACAGGCGCTGAGCTGGATCCAGGTCTCAGCAAGCGTGAGAAGATTGGCGCGGGTTGGGCTGTCTGGAAGGCTCGCAATGCCGAACGCCTTGACGCTTTCAGGGAAGATATAGAAACCCGGTGCAGCAGGGCTGATCTTACGCCGGATCTGGCGCAGGACATTGGCAGCGGGCGCTGGTTTCGGGGTCTTGGCACGATGCTGGGCCTGAGCCTGGTCGCGATTTCCTTTTGGCCCGATCTCACAGCGGTAGAGGCCGCAACCTCGATGCCGGTTGACCGGCCCGTCCGCGAGGAATTCCGCAGCCAGATGATTATGCCGCTTGCACTTGGTGCAGACAGCGGCCGCCGGATGGGCGCAACGCCGTGGGTGCGGCCGCTTAAGTCCGCGCCAGAACGCCCGGTGGTTCAGCTTGTGGCAAAGCTGGGCCGGGGCGACAGTTTTCCCCGCATGTTGCAACGTGCAGGGGTTGGTGCCGGGGATGCGAAGCGCGTGGCGGAACTGGTTGGCAATGCGCTTCCGCTCAAAGATATAAAGCCCGGCACGCCGTTCGACATTACCCTTGGCAAGCGCCCCGAAGCGGATACGGCCCGCCCGCTCGACAGGATACATTTCAGGGCCCGCTTCGATCTTGATCTGGCCGTGGCCCGCAACGAAACGGGACTGGCTTTGGAGCGCATGCCTATCGAAGTGGATACTATGCCGCTGCGTCTTCGCGGTACCGTTGGCTCCAGCCTCTATCGCTCCGCTCGGGCCGCGGGCGCGCCGCTAAAGGCGATTCAGCAATATCTGAGGGCAATCGACGAGCATGTCAGTCTGGAGCGGGATATTCGCTCTTCCGATGAATTTGACCTTGTGATCGCTTACCGGCGATCAGCCAGAGGAGAGCGCCAGCCCGGAGACTTGCTTTATGCTGGTCTGGAGCGCGGCGGCAAGTCGCGGTTGCAACTTATGCGTTGGGGTGACCGGGGGCAGTTTTTCGAAGCCTCTGGGGTAGGCAAACAGACGTCCCGTCAATTTCGGCCGGTTCCGGGCCGCATGAGCTCACGCTATGGCCTGCGGCGTCACCCGATCCTCGGCTATAAACGCATGCATTCCGGCGTGGATTATGCGGCGCGCTATGGCACACCGATCGTTGCTGTCAGTGACGGCACGGTTTCCTATTCCGGGCGGCATGG
>JAHRVR010000233.1 GCA_019090585.1 Sphingomonadaceae bacterium | reverse complement strand
GCTTCGATCTCGCGAATGGCCTTGATCGTTTTTGTATGAGTCTCATGGTCGCCATGGCTCATGTTTATGCGGAATGCATCAGCTCCGGCGTGCAGGAGCCTTGCGATCATTTCGGGCGAAGAGCTGGTAGGGCCAAGCGTCGCCAGGATCTTGACCTTGCGGGCCCTCTTGATGCTTTTGGGCGCGTCATTCGTGGTCAATTGCATCAATCCCTTTTCGATATGCAGTGTCCTATGGCAAAACCTCGGGGAAACACCAAGCAGGATTGGGACAACGATGACTGATAATGACCCGCTCGATACACTTGACGATGCTGTTGCCGCCACAGCATTTCGCCGCCTTGTAAGGCATTTGCGCAATCGTCATGACGCACAGAACATCGATTTGATGGGCTTGTCAGGCTTTTGCCGGAATTGCCTGGCCGACTGGATTCGCGATGCTGGTTATGAAGGGGACAAGATGGATGCGCGCGCACTTATCCACGGCATGCCCTTTGGCGAGTGGAAGACAAAGCACCAGACCGAGGCAACGCCCGAACAGCTCGCCCGGATGGAGGAGAGCCTCAAGAAGAACGGCGCGGAGCACTGATAAACCATGCGTCAAAGCCGGGTGCGATGCCATGAAAGCGCCTCCAGAAACGATTTGGAGGTGCGTTCCACCGCATCATGTCCTGTCATTGATCTGACTGGGTTTCTGGCGGTGCGTCAGCCCCAATCGGCCGCTATCCACAGGTTGCCCACTTCCCCGCGCCGGACCTGACCGCTATCAGCCCGTTCAATCGATTCACCCGTTACCCGGAGATAGTTTTCCATGGCTGATGCCGAGCCTACCGATGACCGCCTGCGCCTTTTGATCGAACGCGTCGAACGCCTTGAAGAGGAGAAGAAGGGCCTCGCCGACGATATCAAGGATGTTTACGGGGAAGCCAAAGCGGTGGGTTATGACGTCAAGATCATGCGTCAGATCGTTCGCCTGCGTAAGATGAATGCGGATGACCGCGCGGAAATGGAAGCGATTCTGGATACCTACAAGGCCGCGCTGGGCCTCGGTTAAGGGCGGGGGGCATGCCCGGCGGCTGTTGCCCGATTGCCCAGAGCGAACCACTTCGCTAGAGCTCTACCGGAACGAACCCGCCGAGAGGGTCCCGGGCAGATCGCAGGTTTTCGGAGTACAGATGGCAGGTCATTCCAAATTCAAGAACATCATGCACCGCAAAGGGGCGCAGGATAAGAAGCGTTCGGCGATGTTCTCAAAGCTCAGCCGCGAGATTACGGTCGCAGCCAAATCGGGTATGCCCGATCCTGATATGAACCCGCGTCTGCGGCTGGCGGTCAACAACGCCAAGTCGCAATCGATGCCCAAGGACAATATCCAGCGCGCCATCGATAAGGCTTCGGCCAATGAGGGCGATGATTATGAAGAGATCCGCTACGAGGGGTACGGCCCCGGCGGCGTGGCTCTGATTGTCGAGGCGCTGACCGACAACCGCAATCGCACCGCCACAAATGTGCGCACGGCCTTCGCCAAGAACGGCGGAAATCTGGGCGCCTCGGGCTCGGTCGCGCATGGGTTCGAACGGCTTGGGCTGATCGTCTACCCGGCATCGGCCGGTGATGAGGACAAGGTTCTTGAAGCGGCGATGGAAGCGGGCGCGGACGACATCCAGTCGGGCGATGACGAGCATGAGATCTGGACCGCGGGGGACGATCTGCACGAAGTTGCATCCTCGCTTGAAAAATCGCTGGGCGAGGCCGAAACGGTCAAGCTGGCCTGGAAGCCGAGCCTTACGGTCGATCTTGATGAGAAGGACGCGGGCACTCTCCTGCGGCTGATCGACGTGCTGGACGAAGACGATGACGTTCAGACCGTTTGGGGCAATTACGAAGTCTCGGACGAGATCATGGAGAAACTGGCCTGATCATTATCGGTCTTGACCCCGGCCTGGGAACAACAGGCTGGGGTGTGATCGCCAAGAATGGCAACCGGCTGACTCATATCGCCAATGGCCAGGTAAAGACCGACGCAAAGGCACCCTTGGCAGAGCGGCTGGTCGGGCTGGACCGGGAGCTGACCGACGTGATCCTTGCGCACCAGCCGGACTCCGGCGCGGTGGAAGAGGTCTTCGTCAACAAGAACCCGCAATCGACGCTCAAACTGGGGCAGGCGCGCGGAGTCTGCCTGCTGGCTCTGGCGCGCGCCGGGCTGCCGGTGGCGGAATATGCGGCCCGCGCAGTGAAAAAGGCGATTGTCGGCACCGGCGGCGCGGAAAAGGCGCAAGTGCAGGCCATGCTCAAGGTGTTGCTGCCCGGCGTGAAACTGGCCGGGCCAGATGCGGCGGACGCACTGGCCGTTGCCATCGCCCATGCGCATTCGGGCAAGGGCTAGGCCGGGGATTTCCGCAAGTCAGGACTGGCGCGGAAAAGTGTTCCATGCCAAGAACAAAGCATGATCGCAAAGCTGACCGGCACGCTTGACGATACCGGCCCGGACTGGGCCGTCATTGACGTGGGCGGTATCGGCTATCTCGTTCATTGCTCGGCCAAAACACTCGATGGGCTGGGCATTCGCGGTGACACGGTCACGATTCACACCGAATTGCAGGTCAGTGAAAACGATATGCGCCTGCTCGGTTTTGCCGAAGCGAGCGAGCGCGAATGGTTCCGCCTGTTGACCGGCGTTCAGGGAGTCGGCTCCAAAATGGCGCTGGCTGTGCTCTCGGCGCTGTCAGCGCAAGAATTGCAAGCCGCCTGCGCCAATGGCGATGCAGCCATGGTGGCCCGCGCGCAAGGCGTCGGCCCCAAACTGGCAGGCCGGATCGTCAATGAGCTGAAGGACAAGGCTGGCGGCATGCCCGCAGGAACCACAGCGGGCGGAGCAGCGATTCCACTGCCGCAAGGTTCGGCAACGTCCGATGCCGTATCCGCCCTCCAGAACCTTGGTTTCAAGCCCGCGATTGCGGCAACCGCCGTGGCCGGAGCAGCGGCGGAGCTGGGCGAAGGCGCGGAGCTGGATGACCTCGTGAGAGTGGCGCTGAAAAGGGCGGCGGGGTGAGTGTTACTTCTCAACCGTGTCACCCAAAATTTGTTTCAGGGTCCATTTCTCGTTTCGCGGGGAGTGCGGATGGATGATGACAACCGGGCGCGCAGTACCATTACTTTTGGCTTTCATTTTTGGCATCGCCATAGGTTTCTTGGCTAAAGAACTGATCGAGGCAGTCAGGGTTGACGGCTGTCTGGATCGCGGAGGTGCGTGGGATTACCAATTCGATGCCTGCAATTTCTAATGACCGATAACCCCACCCTTACTCCCGAACGGCAGCCGGAAGACCCGGATGCGGCGTTGCGGCCAAAGACGCTGGCGGAATTTGTCGGGCAGGAAGCGGCGAAGGACAATCTGCGGGTTTTCATCGAATCGGCGAAATCCCGGTCAGAGGCGATGGACCATGTGCTGTTCCACGGGCCGCCGGGGCTGGGCAAGACGACGCTGGCGCAGATCGTCGCGCGGGAGCTGGGCGTGGGTTTTCGCGCCACGTCCGGCCCGGTCATTGCCAAGTCGGGCGATCTGGCCGCGCTGCTTACCAATCTTGAAGAAGGCGATGTCCTGTTCATTGATGAGATTCACCGCCTCAATCCCGTGGTGGAAGAAGTGCTCTATCCGGCGATGGAGGACCGCGCGCTTGACCTGATTATCGGTGAGGGGCCTTCGGCGCGTTCGGTGCGGATTGATCTGCCGGCTTTCACATTGGTTGGCGCGACCACGCGGCAGGGCCTTTTGACCACACCTTTGCGAGACCGTTTCGGCATTCCGGTGCGGCTCAATTTCTATACCGTGGCAGAGCTGGAACATGTGGTCACGCGCGGGGCCTCGCTGCTTGGCGTTGGCATGGATGATGCCGGGGCGAGCGAGATTGCCCGCCGTTCACGCGGGACGCCGCGCGTTGCCGGGCGGTTGATGCGCCGTGTGCGTGATTTTGCCCATGTTGCGGGCAGCAAGACGATCACGCGCGCCATTGCCGACGATGCGCTGACCCGGCTGGAAGTTGACGCGCTGGGCCTCGATGCGATGGACCGGCGTTACCTCACCATGATCGCCGATATCTACAAGGGCGGGCCGGTTGGGATCGAGACGCTGGCGGCGGGCTTGTCTGAACCGCGCGACACGATTGAGGAAGTGATCGAACCGTTTCTGATCCAGCTTGGCCTGGTGGCGCGCACCGCGCGCGGACGGTGCCTGAATGATCGCGGGTGGAGCCATCTTGGCCTTGTCCCGCCGACCGGGGAAAGTGACGGACTGTTCGATTGAGGGCTCCTTGCCCCGTATGCTCACGACATCCGTTATGAGCTTGCGGCACCGGCCCGCACTCCCGCTCCCACTCCCACCAATTTCTTTCCATCTCCGCGCGTATCAGTCTCGTTTCGGGACAGATCTTTAACCGTAAGGTGAAATTAACCGCGAATCTCACTTCGGGACGGCACAATGATGGTTAACTCCGTTGCTGCATTAACGACTCTCTGCGCTCTTGTAGTCATAGGTTGTGCGTGGACCGGGCAAATCGGCCCATCCCGCCACAGGATGAAACGCGAGAAGAGAGCAATTTATGTCTGTTCGGATGGCCCTAGCGAAATTGTCTGCCTGTGCGGCGGGGTGTGCGGTTATTGGCGGCGGGGCGGTCCATGTGGCCGAAACTCCGGCTGAGGTAGGCCAGTACCGCAAGATCAAGCAGGTAAAGCAGGTCAAGCCCAAGCTGGTGAAGCAGGCCACACCGCGCAAGACCAAGCGTATTCGCCGCGTGATCAAGAAAACCGAGTGCTGTGAGGAGCCTGAAGTGGCCATGGTCGCGGTCCCCGCTCCCTATATTCCGCCCCCACCCCCGCAGCCCATAATCAGTGGCGGCGGCGGCGTTCCGATTGTGATCGGCGGCGGCGGCTTTGGTGG
>JAHRVR010000232.1 GCA_019090585.1 Sphingomonadaceae bacterium | reverse complement strand
GGCGGGACACTGCCGCGCGTGTAATCGGCCCCGGCAGCTGCCGGGCTCGAAACACCTGCCGTTGCGGCTTTGGTGGAAGCCCGGAACGGCTTGAGCGAACCGTTTGCCGGCGCCTTGGATCCCGGTCCGGTGACTCCAAGGTCTGCAGCTGCAATCTGACGTTGGCGTGTTGCCACGGCGTTCGCCGCGATTTCGCCCGCAAGCAGGACACTACGCTGGCGCTGTTCAAGGGGGATGTACTGATCCATCTGGGATAGCGCGCCGGCGGCCTGAGGCAGCCCTGATTGCTGCGCCAGGCTGACCAGCGCATAGGCTCTTTCCCAATCCTTGGCCACGCCGTCTCCATTGAAATGAGCCAGCCCCAGTACGTAGTGCGCACGCGGGTCGCCCCTTTGCGATGCGGCATGAATGAAGGGCATGGCCCGCGCCCGCTCCCCGCGCTGGAACAAGAGCAAGCCGAAATTATCTGCGGCCTGCAAGTGTCCGTGCGCAGCGGCCTGTTCGAACAATTGTTCTGCCTTTTTCAGATCGCGCTGAACTCCGCGGCCCAGCTTGTAGGCCTGAGCCAGATTGAACTGTGCGTCGGGATCGCCTTTGGTGGCTGGGCCTCGCCATGCCCGAACTGCGCTGCTGAAATCTCCGCGTGACCAGGCGTCCACCCCGTCCTTGACGTCGGCCATGGCCGGGATTGCAACAAAAAGCGCACCGCAGCCCGCCAGGGCAGTGCAAAGGTGCTGCCAGGATTTCATCTTGCCCACAAGCTGTCTCCTCAGCAGGCACGGCAGAGCGACCGCGGATACTTGCTCCGCCCGCCCGGCCTGAATGCCCCCTAAATGCGTGAATGACATTCTTAACCGATAGAGTGAAGATTCTCTTAGCCAAGAAATTTCTGAACATCAGTCTCCTTTTTCCGATCCGGTGAGTGCGCCGAGTTAACCCAAAATTAGGAACGATCTGCGATCCCGGTGTTGAATTGAGCATTTTCAGACGGAATTTAGGGGGCAAAGGCATTGCGCGTACTCGCATTGGCATCACAGAAAGGTGGTTCGGGCAAAACGACCCTGTCTGGTCATCTTGCCGTGCAGGCCCAACGGGCCGGTGCTGGACCGGTTGTCCTGATCGATATCGATCCGCAGGGCTCGCTTGCAGACTGGTGGAACGAGCGAGAGGCGGAATTTCCGGCATTTGCTCAGACAACCGTCGCGCGTCTGGCCAGTGACCTTCAGGTTCTGCGTGAGCAGGGCTTCAAGCTTGCGGTTATCGATACGCCGCCTGCCATCACTATGGCGATTCAGAGCGTGATCTCGGTAGCAGAGCTTATTGTCGTGCCGACTCGGCCCAGCCCACATGACTTGCGCGCTGTTGGCGCTACGGTTGATCTGTGTGAGCGCGCAGGCAAGCCGCTGCTCTTCGTTGTCAACGCCGCCACGCCCAAGGCCAAGATTACCAGCGAGGTAGCTGTCGCGCTTTCTCAGCACGGCACTGTCGCTCCCATCACGGTCCACCACCGCACTGATTTTGCAGCATCGATGATCGATGGCCGCACCGTAATGGAAGTCGACCCGGAAGGTCGTTCAGCCAACGAAGTGGTTACTTTGTGGAATTACATTGCCGACCGGCTTGAGAAGAATTTTCGCCGGACGGTCTTTTCCGCTCCTGCCAGCCCAGTGGCAAACGCTGGTGCAGCGCGACCCGTCGGTGGTTTCGGCCGCCGCGTTGCCGGGTCCTGAGGGGAGTGCGCGCTATGGGCGAATCAAAAGCCTTTGCATCCCTTTCTTCGGGACTGCTTGCCCGCAAGGGCGGTGCCAAACCGGCCATACGTCCGCAAGTGCAGACTATGAACGAGTCCTTCGAGCATATGCCTTCGGATATGGCCAGCCTGGCACCGGACGACATCGGCGACAGGGCGGAAGACGCCAAAGCATCAGGGCAGCAAGCGGAAATCGTGTCGATCACCGGCAAGGAATCCAGCTCGCAAGACACACCTGACATTGTCATTCAGCAAAAGAAGCTTGCCAGCAGGGTGCAAAAACCCGCCGCTGCGCGCCGATCGGCTCTCGCTGATGGGCGGCGCGCTGCCTTCACGCTGCGGATCGATGCCGAGCGGCACCTGAAGCTTCGCCTGGCCAGCACGATGACGAACCGCAGCGCGCAGCAACTGGTGACCGAGGCTCTCGATAGTTTTCTCGAACAAATGCCAGATCTTCAATCTCTTGCGGAGAAAGTCCGCAAACACAGCTGAAAATTTCACGCTGAGAATTTCACAAGGGGAATTTCCATGAAGTGCCAACGTCTGGACAGCAAGGCCACGCGCTACGCTATTTGCACCGCAATGGCGGCAGTGCTCGTCTCTGGCTGTGCCAGCTCCGGCCCCATGGCCGTGAAGAATAATGCTGGTTCTGCCAGCGCCAAGCATGACCGCGCGGTGGCGAAGGAAATCGCCAAAGCTGAACGGCAGGTCGAAAAGGCGCCGGAGGATGCCCATGCACGGTCCGGTCTGGCCAATGCCTATCTGCTTGCCGGACGTTTCGAGTCTGCTGTGACGACTTTTGGGGATGCGCAGTATCTTGGTGATCGCAGCCCACGTACTGCGCTCAGTCTTGCGCTCGCGCATATTGGTGCGGGTAATCATGCCAGCGCGGTAGCCGAGCTGGACGATTGGAGCGGGTCGATTCCCGCCGGCGATTATGGCTTGGCACTGGCGCTTGCTGGCGAAACGAGCCGCGGCGTGCAAATCCTGACCGATGCGCTGCGCAGAGGCGATGTTTCAGCGAAACTGCGCCAGAATCTCGCTTATGCCTATGCCCTTGATGGCCGTTGGAGCGAAGCCCGGCTGATGGCCGCGCAGGACGTTCCGGCAGATCAGCTCGATGCGCGGATCAGCACTTGGGCCCTGCAAGGGCGTTCAACCGATTTCCGCTTGCGCGTTGCCAGCATGATTGGCGCTCCGGTGCGCGGCGATCATGGCCAACCCGTGGAGCTTGCGCTGTCACGGACTCCGGCACAGGCGCCAGTGGCACTTGCCGCCGAAACCGCGCCCGAAACTGCTCCGAACAGCGAATTGCCCCCTGTCGAGGAAGGCGAAAGCTTCTGGCTCGCTGAAGCGACTCGTCCCGATCCGGTACCCGCTCCGGTAGCGGCCAGCGAAGCCGAGTTCGTTGCTGCACCTCAGGTTCCGGTTGCCAGTCCCCAATCGGAGGGCGTATTTGTTGAAGCATTCGCTGCTGCGAACCCTAAGCCGGGCTTCGTCTCCAATCCTGTTGTCCAGGCCATCCCTGTGCGGGTTGCCGCCGTTGAAACGTCGCAGCGTAAATCGCGCAGCGTGACCCCGGCACGCGCCCTTGTGCCAGCCGTAAAGGCATCGGGAAGCGGTTCGCATCTCGTCCAGCTTGGCTCTTTCTCTTCGCAGAAGAATGCCGACCGCGCGTGGGGCATCTATCAGTCTCGCAATCCCGAGCTTCATTCGTTCGACAAGACGATTAGCCAGGCGATGGTCAGGGGCAAGAAATACTGGCGGGTCTCGGCGGGTGGTTTCAACAAGGGCGCGGCCAGTCAGATGTGCTCTAAGGTCAAGAACCGTGGCGGCGGGTGTATTTCCTATTCGCAGGACAAGCCGCTCCCCGGAGCGATCCGCGCCAGGGACTGATAATCACTGACGAGTCGGCTGGCCTGAGTATCTGATCCGAAATCACCCCAAAGGGGCACTTTCAGGTTTGCGGTACCAGCCCGCTCCGGCATCTCAAATCGGACTCCAAGACACACCCGTTCCAGTTTCAGGAAGGCCTGTTCCAGATTCAGGAAGGCCTGTTCCAGATTCAGGAAGGGGTGTGTTT
>JAHRVR010000231.1 GCA_019090585.1 Sphingomonadaceae bacterium | reverse complement strand
CGGTGTGGAATTCCACGATCGGTGCGCCCAGCCGCAACGCCGCTTCGATCTGCCGGGGTTCGGGCGCGATGAACAGGCTGACGCGAATGCCAGCCTCGCTCAGACAAGAGACGATCGGGGCAAGCTGGTTATGCAGTCCGGCGGCATCAAGCCCGCCTTCGGTAGTGCGTTCCTCGCGCTTTTCCGGAACGATGCAGGCAGCATGAGGCGCATGGCGCAGCGCGATCTCGAGCATTTCGTCGGTTGCTGCCATTTCCAGGTTAAGCGGCAGGCCCGTTGCCAGTTGGACACGGCTGAGATCCTCATCGCGGATATGGCGCCGGTCTTCGCGCAGATGCACGGTTATGCCGTCGCCTCCCGCCTCAGCCACGATTTCCGCCGCGCGCACCGGATCGGGATGATCTCCGCCGCGCGCGTTGCGAATTGTTGCGACGTGATCGATGTTCACGCCAAGCCTTAGCCGTTTGGTGCTGGTGTCCAGAGTTGGGGATCGTGTCACTTGTATCTGGCCTGCCCCTCAGGTTGTGGCGCGGCTGCCCGGTTTTGCTGCGGGAATCTCCGCCAGTTCCGGAGGCAGTTCGTCCGGGGCGTAAGTTGGGAAGTTGATCTGTAGCAGCGGGTGGAATGGCACGCCAAGATCGACTTCGCCTGCCGAACGATCGACCAGTGCGGACGCGGCCACAACGATCCCGCCCGCTTCGCGAATCGCATCCATGGCTTCGCGTGAGCTCTTGCCGGTGGTCACCACATCCTCGACCATCAGGACCCTGTCTCCCGGTTCGAGGCTGAAGCCCCGCCGGAATTCGAATGAACCTTCCGGGCGCTCTACAAACAGCGCATCCACCTCCAGCGCCCGGCCCATTTCATGGCCGATAATGAGACCACCCATCGCCGGAGAGACGACTTTGTCGATGCTTTTGCGCAGATCGCGGGGTAATTTTCCGGCCAATGCGATGGCCAGACGTGATGCCCGGCCCGGGTTCATCAGCACTCTCGCACATTGCAGGTAATGGGCACTGTGTCGGCCCGAAGAGAGCAAAAAATGCCCTTCCAGCAATGCTTTGCTGGTTCTGAACTCGACCAGAACCTCTTCTTCTTCCACGGTAAAAATGTCCCTTAATCTGTATACATGTCATCGAATGATCATGGCTGCGAGGGCAGCCTTTCTAAAAATTCCCCTAGAGGTGCTTGAGACCCGCCGCAAGCGCGCGTATAGGCCCGGCGCATGAGGGGGGCGAGTGCCCTTCTGTATCATGAAGGGCGGGCAGAGTATTATTCCGCCGATTACGGAAAGCGAAAGCACGAAGACGATGAATTTCCGCAAACACGCAATGGCCGTAGGCCGCAAGTTGAGGGCATTGGGTTTCGGCCTGGCCCTTCTGGCAGGTCATCAAGCCGCACTGGCGGCCAGCCCGGCAGAAGTCGCTCCGGAAGCCGAAACCGCGGCAGAGGCGGCTTCAACATATATCCGGATGGCACCGACCGAAGGCAAGGGTTTGCCGGTGGATGGTCGCCTGGGGCTTCAGGACCAGTATTCGGCGCTTGGCGACTATGGTTACTGGGTTCACAATTCGGTGCTCATGCCGATCATCACTGCGATCAGCCTGTTCGTGCTGTTCCTGCTGCTTTACGTGGTGGCGCGCTATAATCGCCGTTCGAATCCGGTACCGTCGCGGACCAGCCACAATACGGTGATTGAAGTCATCTGGACGCTGCTCCCCGTGCTGATCCTGGTCGGTATCGCGGTTCCGTCGATTGATTTGCTCGCCAAGCAGTTCAAGCCTGCTGCTGAAGACACGCTGACCATCAAGGCCACGGGCAACCAGTGGTACTGGACTTACAGCTATCCCGATAATGGTGAGTTTGAGCTTGTTTCCAACATGCTCAACCTGCCCGGTTATCCGGTCATCAACAACGGTGTGCGCGAAGTGGGCTCGGACGCAAGCGACGGCCCCGGCCAATTCGAAGTCGATAACCGCCTGGTCGTTCCAGCTGGGGAGCCGATTCGCATGCAGATCACCGCTGCTGATGTGATCCATGCCTTTGCGGTGCCTTCGCTGTGGTTCAAACTGGACGCGGTTCCGGGCCGGATCAACGAGAAGGTTCTTACGATCACCGAGCCGGGCGTCTATTACGGTCAGTGTTCAGAGCTTTGCGGTCCCAAGCATGCCTATATGCCGATCGCGATAGAGGCGCTGCCGCGCGAAGAATTCAACGCCTGGGTGCTTTCACAGCCGGGCGGCAAGATCGACGGACAAGATGAGCCGGAGGCACTACCTGCCGCCGGCGATACCACCGAAGCCGCTCCCCAGGCTGACGAAGCCTAAGTCCCGCAATTTCAAGACAGAGTCTGACAAGACATGGCAACATCCGCCCCCGAAAGCACCCACGGTCAAACTACTGACCACGCGCACGATGATCATGATCACAAGCCGAGGTTCTTTGCCCGCTGGTTCATGTCGACCAACCACAAGGATATCGGCACACTCTACCTGATTCTGGCGATCTTCGGCGGTATTGTCGGCGGCGCCTTTTCGGGAATGATGCGGATGGAGCTGGCAGAGCCCGGCATCCAGTATCTCGATTTCTTCGCACGCCTTTTGGGGACGGAGAATCCAAGTTTCGTTGAAACGCTCCACTTGTGGAATGTGCTGATCACCGCACACGGCCTGATCATGGTGTTCTTCATGGTCATGCCGGCCATTATCGGCGGCTTTGGCAACTGGTTCGTGCCACTCATGATCGGTGCGCCCGACATGGCCTTCCCCCGGATGAACAACATCTCGTTCTGGATGACGGCTGCTGGTTTCATTTCACTGCTGATTTCTGCCTTTGTGCCGGGCGGCTACGGAAATGGAGCGGGGATTGGCTGGACTGCCTATGCGCCGCTTTCCACATATGGCTCGCAGGGGCTTTCGACCGATTTCGCGATTTTCTCGCTCCACCTTGCCGGTGCCGGCTCGATTATGGGCGCGATCAACTTCATCACCACAATTCTCAACATGCGCGCGCCGGGAATGACCATCCACAAGATGCCGCTTTTTGTGTGGTCGATGCTGGTCACGGCGTTTCTGCTACTGCTTTCCCTGCCGGTTCTGGCCGCAGCCATTACCATGCTGATTACCGACCGCAATTTTGGGACGACATTCTTCGACCCGGCGGGCGGTGGTGATCCGGTCCTGTTCCAGCACTTGTTCTGGTTCTTCGGTCACCCCGAAGTCTACATCATGATTCTGCCCGGTTTCGGCATCATCAGTCAGGTGATCTCGACTTTCTCGAAAAAGCCGGTGTTTGGCTATCTCGGCATGGCTTATGCCATGGTTGCCATCGGCGTGGTCGGGTTCATCGTGTGGGCCCACCACATGTACACAACCGGCATGTCGGTAAACACGAAGATGTATTTCACGGCCGCCACGATGGTTATTGCGGTACCGACCGGCATCAAGATCTTCTCATGGATCGCGACAATGTGGGGCGGTAGTCTTGAATTCAAGAGCCCGATGGTTTGGGCGATGGGCTTCATCTTTCTGTTTACCATGGGCGGCGTCACCGGCGTCGTGCTGGCCAATGGCGGTGTCGATGATATCGTGCACGACACTTATTACGTTGTGGCGCATTTCCACTATGTGCTTTCGCTTGGCGCTGTGACCGCGTTGTTTTGCGGTTTCTTTTACTGGTTCCCGAAGATGAGCGGGAAGATGCATTCAGAGTTTCTCGCGCACTTGCAGTTCTGGGTGTTCTTCGTTGGCGTGAACACGCTGTTCTTCCCGCAGCACTTCCTGGGGCTGCAGGGCATGCCGCGCCGTTATCCCGACTATGCGGAAGCTTATGCGTATTGGAATGGGGTTTCCTCGATCGGCTATTCGATCATGGCCATTTCGCTGGTGATCTGGTTCGTCAACATCATCTATGCCTACACGATGGGCAAGAAGGCTGAGGGCAACTATTGGGGTGAAGGCGCGACGACGCTGGAATGGACCCTGACCAGCCCGCCGCCATTTCATCAGTTCGAGACGCTGCCGGTAATTGAAGACAAAGGGCACCACTGATGCCGGAACTGCTCTTCCCGTCGTTGGGAGGGGTGGGCTCCAGCCTTGTGCCTCCGGGATGGAGCAGTTGCAGATTGTGACCCAAACCGCCGGCTTGCATATCCTGGCTGATTGGCGCGACTTCCTTGCGCTGACCAAACCGCGTGTGATGAGCCTGGTGATTTTTACTGGCATTTGCGGGCTTATCGCAGCGCCGGATCGGATCCATCCGGTCCTCGCGTTTACTGCGATCCTGTGCATTGCGGTGGGGGCAGGCGGCGCTGCTGCGCTTAATCAGTGGTGGGAAGCCGATCTCGATGCTGGTATGCGCCGCACATCGCAGCGGCCCCTGCCCGCTGGCCGTATGGGCCGGACCGAGGCGCGCGATTTCGGTATTGCCCTGTCGGTCGGCTCGGTTCTGCTTATGGGCGTTGCGGTCGGCTGGCTGGTCGCGGTGATTCTGGCGATCTCGATTGTCTATTACGCCGTGATCTACACGATCTGGCTGAAGCCGCGCACGCCGCAGAATATTGTTATTGGCGGCGGGGCGGGGGCATTCCCGCCGCTCATAGGCTGGGTCGCGGCTACCGGTGAAATCACGCTGATGCCGGTTGTGCTATTTGCCATTATCTTTTTCTGGACACCGCCCCACTTCTGGGCGCTCGCGCTGTACGTGAAGAGCGATTACGCGAAAGTCGGCATACCCATGATGCCGGTCGTGGCGGGCGAGAAGTCAACGCGGCGGCAGATTCTCATCTACGCACTGCTGCTGCTTCCGCTTAGCGCCGTGCCCTGGGCGATTGGCGGCACTGGCGCGATATACGGCCTGTCGGCGATTGCACTGTCGCTGCTGTTCTTGGCACTCTCTGTGCGGGTTGGGCTGCGCACCACAGGCGATGATAATGACGCGATGAAGCCTGAAAAGCAGTTGTTTGCCTATTCGATCATCTATCTCTTCGCGCTCTTCACCGCTTTGGTGGCAGACCGCCTGATCCTGGCCTAGAGGTGCCGCATGACTGACGACCAAAAAACATCCGATCCGGATCGCATCCGCCGTAGCCGCAATAATGTGCTCGGGCTGCTCATGGGGGCCTTTGTGGTCCTGATATTCCTGATCTCGATCGCCAAGATGGGCTGATAACGATGTCTGCGACTTTCATCCATCGCAAGAACCGGAGCACGGGCCTGATCGCACTGGCTGCTGCACTGGCAATGCTGGGCCTGGGTTATGCATCCGTGCCGCTCTACCGCCTGTTCTGCCAGGTGACGGGTTTTAACGGCACCACCCAGCGCGTGAGCGTGGCACAGGCCAACAGTGTATCGGTTGCGAGCCGGACCATGTCGGTGCGATTTGATGCCAATGTCGAACGCGGCCTTGCGTGGAAATTCAAACCGCTTCAGATTACCGATACGGTTTCCATCGGTGCGCGCGACATGGCGATTTTCACTGCCAAAAACTTGTCGGACAAAGCAATTACCGGCACGGCAACCTTTAATGTCGAGCCGGCCTATCTCGCCAAATATTTCAATAAAATCCAGTGCTTCTGCTTTACTGAACAAACGCTTCGGCCCGGGCAGGAAGTGCGAATGCCGGTGCTCTATTTTATTGATCCGGCGATCATGGATGATCCTCTGGCGGACGATGTTGAACAGCTCACGCTGAGCTATACGTTTCATCCCGTTGCGGGTGAAACCGCAAATGCACTGGACCGCACCGGATCAGGAAGTTAAGGGGCGTTCGAAATGACATTGCGGCATGCCTGCTGCATCAGTCAACAACTTAGGATTGCGAAGGACCACGGGGTATCATGGCGGGAATCAAGAACCACGATTATCACATCCTGCCGCCTGATATATGGCCGTTGATAGGCGCTTTTTCGGCGTTGACGATGACAAGCGGGCTTGTGCTTTTCATGCATGACCTTTCCGGCGGACCGTTGGTTCTTGGCCTTGGCATCGCCGGCCTTATTGCAACCTTCTTCGTCTGGTTTTCAAATATCGTCAATGAAGCGCATGCCGGTGATCACACGCCGGTCGTTCAGCTTCATCTGCGCTATGGCATGATCCTGTTCATCGCTTCGGAAGTGATGTTCTTCGTCGGCTGGTTCTGGGCCTTCTTCGATTTTGCGCTGTTCCCCAATGTCCTGTCCGAAGCGGTCGGCGGTGTTTTCCCGCCCAAAAGCGTCGAGGCGGTCATGGACCCATTTGACCTGCCGCTGCTCAATACATTGATCCTGTTGTGTTCAGGCACAACCGTAACCTGGGCGCACCACTCGTTGATTCACGGGGATCGCGATGGCCTTAAGAAGGGGCTGTGGCTCACGATCCTTCTTGGCATGCTGTTCACTTCGGTGCAGGTCTATGAATATGTCCATGCGCCGTTCCCATTTGGCGTAAACACGTATGGTTCGTCTTTCTACATGGCGACCGGCTTCCACGGTTTCCACGTTCTGGTTGGCACGATTTTCCTGATTGTCTGCCTGAAGCGCACCTATAATGGTGACTTCACGCCGCGCCAGCATTTCGGCTTTGAGGCTGCAGCCTGGTACTGGCACTTTGTCGATGTTGTCTGGCTGTTCCTGTTCGTCGCTGTCTATGTCTGGGGCGGTTGGGGTGCCACCATCCACTGATGGCCCCGCTCGGGCCTGATACAAACGGGCCGCCCGGCATCGCCCGGAAAAGTTCTGGAATAATGAGGTCCGCCGTTTTCGGGCTGTGCCCGCGATGCAGTGCGCGCAGCCTGTTCAACGGACTGGCGCAATTCGCCCCGCGTTGCCGCGCTTGCTCTCTCGATTTCTCGCAGTTCAATGTCGGAGATGGTCCCGCGGCTTTCCTGACCTTGATCGTGGGCGCGCTTGTGGTCGGACTGGCGCTCTGGCTGGAAGTGGCATTGCACCCGCCCTTCTGGGTGCATGTGGTTTTGTGGGTGCCGTTGACTTGCGTTGCAGTCGTCTGGGGCTTGCGCGCTGGCAAGGCGGCGCTGCTGGCCGCGGAATATCGCCGCGATGCCCGCGAGGCCGGGGTCGAGGACCTCAGGGACACATGATCGGTCGGCAGGCTCCGGGGCGTCGCCCGCCCTTGATACCCACCGTGATCGTGCTGGCGGCCGTGGGGGTGATGATTGCGCTCGGCTTCTGGCAGCTTGAGCGGCGCGCCGAGAAAGAGGATCTGCTGGTCCGGTACAGGGCGGCTGCCTTCGATCACGCACTTGCGCCATGGCCGCGCGGCGCGGCGCACGCACCGCTCTACCGGCGCGCACAGCTGGACTGCGCCAGGGTTGCAGGCATGTCCGCAATGGCAGGGCAGAATGCGGCAGGTGAAAGCGGTCTGGCGATCACTGTGCGTTGCAACCCCGAAGGCGAAAATGCGCTGATCGTGCTCGGCTGGTCGCGCCAGCTGGTTGTGCCGGAATGGGCGGGCGGAACCGTAAGCGGCATTATCGCACCGGGCCCGCGTCTTGTGGCCGATCCGCCGCTTGCCGGACTGCAGGCAAACGCTGTTCCCGATCCATCGGGACTACCGAACAACCACCTTGCTTATGCCGTGCAGTGGTTCCTCTTCGCGCTGGTGGCGCTTGCAATCTATGCACTGGCACTGCGCAAGCGGCTTGCAGGCAGGCGCACTGACGGCTAACCGCGCGCAGATCATGGAATATATCAGCACTCGCGGAAGCGCCCCTGCACTGACATTCGAAGGGGCTACCCTTGCAGGCCTTGCCTGCGATGGCGGGCTATACGTGCCGGTTGAATGGCCGCGATTCTCCGAGGCTGAAATCGCGGCGATGGCGGGCCTTCCTTATGCCGAGCTGGCTGCAAAAGTGATGCAGCCATTTGTGGGCGATTGCCTGACGCCCGAGCGGCTGCTTGAACTGACCACCCAGGCCTATGGCCGATTTGACCACAAGGCAGTGACCCCGCTTGTCCAGTTCGATGAGCAGCACTGGCTGCTTGAGCTTTTTCACGGGCCGACGCTGGCTTTCAAGGATGTTGCGCTGCAGTTGTTGGGGCCGCTGTTTGAAGAGTTCCTGTCGCGTTCGGACCGGAACCTGACCATTGTCGGTGCGACTTCGGGCGATACCGGATCGGCAGCGATCGATGCGGTCGCGAATCGCGACAAAGTGAATATCTTCATGCTCCACCCCAAGGGGCGGGTGAGTGAAGTGCAGCGCCGGCAGATGACCACGGTGCTGGCGCCCAATGTGCACAATATCGCGATTGACGGCAGCTTCGATGATGCGCAGGCGATGGTGAAGCGCATGTTCAACGATGCCGCAATGACCGACCGTTTCTCTATCGGTGCCGTCAATTCGATCAACTGGGCGCGGCTGATGGCGCAAGTGGTCTATTATTTCGCCAGCGCGGTGCAGCTTGGCGCGCCGCATCGCCAGATCGCCTTTTCAGTTCCCACGGGCAATTTCGGCGATGTCTTTGCCGGCTATGTCGCGTCGAAGATGGGCCTGCCCGTGGCGCGATTATTGGTTGCGACCAATGTGAACGACATCCTGCACCGCGCGCTGACCAGCGGCGATTATTCGGCCGGCACCGTGACGCAGACGGCAGCGCCTTCGATGGACATTCAGGTCTCGTCCAATTTTGAACGGCTGTTGTTCGATCTGGGCGGCCGGAACGGCGCGGCCCAGGCCGAGCAGATGGCAGGCTTTGAAAAGACCCGCGCCATGCGGCTCACCAATGCCCAGACGCAAGGTGCATCGGCCCTGTTCACCAGTGTGCGCGCTGATAGCGATGACATGAGTCAGGCGATGCACTGGGCCTGGAAAAATTGCGGCGAGTTGATAGATCCGCACACCGCCTGCGGCGTGCATGCCGCGCGCAGCGCCGGTATCGATCCGTCCATTCCCGTGGTCACACTGGCAACCGCACATCCGGCCAAGTTCAACGATCCGGTTGAGCGTGCGACGGGCAACCGGCCAATGCTGCCCGCCCGCGTGGGCGATCTGTTCGAGCGGCAGGAGCGTTACGACGAGCTGCCCGGTGACTATGCGGCGGTGACCGATTATGTGGCCCGCCACGCCACGCCAAGGGCCTGATGGCCGGGCTTTCGCTCGATCCTGTCATTCTCGCCGGAACAGGCTGGGACGATTACGGTCTCGTCGATTCCGGGCATGGCCGTAAACTTGAACGGTACGGAAACTATCGCTTCATTCGGCCTGAGCCGCAGGCGCTTTGGGCACCGCGGCTCAATCTGGATGGGGCTGACTGGGACGCGCATGGCGAGTTCGTGCCCGGATCAGATGAAGATGGCGGCGGGCGTTGGGCCTATGGCCAGTCTGCGACTGACGGGGGGCCTTTCGATCAGCAAGTGCCGGGTGAGGGCTGGCCGCTGGCATGGCAGGACGTGCGCTTCACCGCCCAATGCACGCCATTTCGGCATCTGGGATTTTTCCCCGACATGGCGCCGGTCTGGGATTGGATGCGCGAGAGGCTTGCCGGCAAGGCGGACGCCTCATCCCTGAACCTGTTCGGCTATACTGGCGTTGGATCGCTGGCGCTTTCCGCTTGCGGGCCGGTTACCCATGTTGATGCCTCCAAGAAATCCGTCGCACAGGCCAAAGAGAATGCTGCGCTGTCGGGCATGGAAGATCGCCCGGTCCGCTGGCTGATTGACGATGCAGCGAAATTCGCCGCACGCGAGGTGCGGCGCGGCAAACGGTACGACGGGATCATCCTCGATCCGCCGAAGTTCGGACGCGGTCCGAACGGCGAGGTGTGGCGGCTGGAGGAGGGACTGCCCGACCTTGTCGGCACTTGCCGCAAGCTGCTGGACGATGAGAGCCGGTTCCTGTTCCTGACCGTTTATGCGGTGCGCATGTCATCGCTGGCGCTTGGCGGGCTGCTGGCGGATTGTTTCGCCGATCTGCCCGGCGTGATTGAGCATGGCGAGCTTGCCGTGTGCGAAGATGGTGACCACGGACGCATGTTGCCAACCGCGATATTCGCGCGGTGGAGCAATAATGGTTAGAGGGCGGTGCTGATTATCGGATCAGCCTCTTTTTATGGCTGCTTGCACCCGGAAACGCGGCTTCTGTTTCAGCTTTTCAGAAACAGCGTGTAAACGCCGCGGCCATGGCCGATTCGCTTATTCTTGAAGTCGCTGAATTCCAAACCGATGTCCTGACCGGCATCTATTCGGAAGAAACTGGCAAGCCGCAGCCGCTCCAGATCACGGTTTCGGTGGCGCTTGCTCCTGCCGATCATTTTGCGGCCGATACGCCGCTTTCGGCCAGCAAGAACTACATGGACCTGAAATTTGCAGCGACCGAGGCACTGCCGCCTGACACGCATTTCAAGCTGATCGAGGCGGTTGCCGACCATATTTGCGAGACTCTGTTCCTGCAGGACAGCCGCGTGAACGCTGCGACGGTGAAAATCGTCAAACTTGCGATTAGTGAAAACGGTGAGAAGATCGGCATCACATTGCACCGGGATCGCCGCTGATGGCGCTGCTGCGGATTGGTATGCTGCCTGCGCAGGCGCTGGCCGCGTCCGCCGCATTTCATGCCAATGCACTTCCGAAGATAAGAGATGCAATTGCCGGCGCGCCGGATCAACTGACGTTGGTGTTCGATCCGGCGGAACACGATCATCGCGGCTGGAAGCTGGCGGCGGTGCAGGACCTTGCGCGCCAATATGCGCCTTTGCGAGTCAATGCGCTGGAAAGCGACGATGAAACCGCGATTGCATCGGCGGCGCGATATTGCGGGGATGCGCCGGGCCTTACCGGCCAATTGCTTGTGCTTGATGGAAATGGCGCCTCTGCGCTACTATCTTGAGAACAATGAGCAGTCCTGCCCCCCTTGTTGACCAGTTCGCCCGGCGCATCACCTATTTGCGCCTGTCGGTTACCGACCGCTGCGACCTGCGCTGCTCTTATTGCATGCCCGAGCAGATGACTTTCCTGCCGCGCAAGGACGTGCTGAGCCTTGAAGAACTTTACGAGATGGCGCTGGGCTTCATCGCGCGCGGTATCACCAAGATCCGGCTGACCGGCGGTGAGCCGCTGGTGCGGCGTGACATGATGGAGCTGGTGCGCGCATTGGGGCGCAAGATTGGTGACACAAATGGCAACGGGCACCTGGAAGAGCTGACCATCACGACCAACGGTACGCGGCTCTCGGAATTTGCCGACGGATTGGCCGAGGCGGGAATCAAACGCGTCAACGTTTCGCTCGATACGCTGGACCGAGAGACGTTCACGGCGCTTTCCCGGCGGGATTCGCTGCCTCAGGTCCTGAACGGTCTTCAGGCGGCGAAAGAAGCGGGCCTCAAGGTCAAACTCAATGTGGTGGCGCTCAAAGGGATCAACGAAGCGGAGATTCCCGAGATTATCAGCTGGGCGCATGGCCAGGGCTTCGATGCGACGCTGATTGAGGTGATGCCGCTGGGCGATGTCGAGGAAGACCGTTTCGACCACTATTTGCCGCTTGTCGCTGTTCGCGAATCGCTTGAGCAGCGCTGGACGCTGACGCCCAGCGATCATCGCTCTGGCGGACCGGCGCGCTATTTTGATGTTGTTGGCTCAACCGGGCAGAAAACCGGCGGACGGATTGGTCTGATTACGCCGCTTACCAACAATTTCTGTGATGGCTGCAACCGCATCCGCGTGACCGCGACGGGACAGCTCTATGCCTGTCTTGGCGGAAATGAGCAGGTGGACTTGCGCGCGGCGATGCGGTCTGAGGATACTGAGGCAGCCCTGTCTGACGCGCTTGATCTCGCCATGCGAATCAAGCCGGAGCGTCACAACTTCATTATCGACAAGCCGGGCGGTGCGCCCGCCGTTTCGCGTCATATGTCGATGACAGGCGGCTGAGCGTCATGTCGCTCAAGCTGGTGTTTCTGGGACGTCTTGCAGATGCTGCACAAGCGCCCGAGCGGGCGGTTGAAACCGTCCCGTCAATCGCCTCATTGCTGGCCGGGCTTGAGCCGGATCTGTCCGCCATGCTGGGCGCTGAGAAGATCAAGATCGCGGTAAATGGCAAGATCGTTGTCGACAGAGCGGTCTTTACCTTGCGCGACGGGGATGAAGTTGCCTTCCTGCCACCCGTTAGCGGAGGCTGACTTGGCAGCAGATGTTCGCTTGTTCAGCGCGCCTTTCGAACCCGGCCTGGAAGTCGATCGTTTTGCCGCGGCGAATCCCGATGCGGGCGGCATCGCGGCCTTTATTGGCAAAGTAAGGCCGTCGGGCGGAGTCGAGGCGCTGGAGCTGACGCATTATGAGCCGCTTACCCTGCCGGGCATGGAGGCACTGGCGCGTGAGGTTGAATCGCGCTGGGACGTTTCGGGAGTTCTTATCCTTCATCGCAGCGGACTTATGGAGCCGGGCGAGCCGATCGTGCTGGTTGCTGCCGCTGCCCGCCACCGGCGCGATGCGATCGAAGCAGTGGACTTCGCCATGGATCACCTCAAGAGCGACAGCTGGTTCTGGAAACGGGAAAAGAGGGCCGATGGCTGGCACTGGATCGAGCCGCGCGAGCAGGATTTCGCAGACCTTGAGCGCTGGAACTAAAATATACCGGGTCAGTTGATTCGTATCAAGGAGGCGGCGTGCAGTTGCGGCCAAAGGCGTGGGCACGAAAGGAGCCTAACGTAATGGCCGAACGCATTTCCAAGGATGAACTCTCCCGCATTGCCACGGTTACCAGTGCGCCGGCGCGCACAAAGGTAGACCGTAATTTTGGCCTTCCCACGGGGATCTATGCTGCGACTGTTGGCCTTTATATGGGCTTCATCGCGCTCATGACCGTTCTGTTCCTCAATCCCGGGCTGGTGGTGCCGCTGGTGATTATTGGGGGATTCGTACTTCTTGTTTTCGGTCTCGCTGGCATTTGGGCCGGGATGAACCCTGAGAATGAAACTTCGCCGCTCAGCTGGGGCCAGTTTTCGACTCGCGGTATCCAGACTCTCAGCGGCCATCTCACGTCTGGCGAAGCAATGGCGCAGGTGCTTATACTACCGGTGCTGATCGTGGTCTGGGGTATCGCGATCGCTGTTATTGTCGCGGTGACTTGAGCGGCCTTTGCCAGTTGGCGGAAGTAGCGAGCCCTTCCCCTGCGCGAGGGCTCGTTTCGTTTTAGTCTGCCAGCTCTTCTGACAGGCGAGAAATCAACTGATCTTCTTCACTGACCCAATCGCCGATCCTTTCGATAGCTGCGGCTATCGCGGTGGCTGAGGGTGTGGGGCTTTGCGGAACAGCGATGCGCTCGGCGGCATGGAGCTGGTCCAGTTCGGCAAGTGCGATAACTGCATTGCTGCGCAGCGATTGCAGGTCTGCCAGCGCGACCTGAGCCTCTACCCACTCGTCGGCGGGCGCGGTTGTCTCGCGCGCCGCTGCAATGGTTCGGCTCACACTATCGCTGCCAGCAAGGAAACCTTTGTGCGCGCGTTCAGCATCGGCCAGTAGCCGGACGATTTTCACGTCGAGTTCCTCGCTGACCGGCGGGGGCGGCGCTGGCGGGGATTGCGGCTCAACTGGCTGAGCGGTCCCGCGCACTCGCTCAACGTCGCGTATCGCAAGCGAAGGGTAACTGCTGTTACCGGCCGTGCAGGCGTTGAGGCACAGGGGCAGGGCCAGTAAGGTAAAGTAAGTGATCGAGCGGTTCATTCCCTGCCCATTAGCATGGCCGATGATAATGGCGAGAACCTATCGCGCAAACCGCCGGTTTCGCAATTTCCGGGCTGATCCCTGGTTGACAGGATTGGGGCCTTCGATTAACGGCACCTCTCTTTCCGGCCCTCCGCATGGAGCGGGGTGGTTGGTGTGTTGCCCGGCGGGCACTGGTTTGATCCGGAACGCTGCGGTTGGGGCGACTTGAGACGATAAATACAGGTAAGGATACCATGTTCGCAGTAGTGCGCACGGGCGGCAAGCAATATCGGGTTGCCACCGGAGACAAGATCGCGGTTGAAAAGCTCGCTGGTGAAGCCGGTGAGATGATCACGCTGGGCGATGTTCTGATCGCGGGTGAGGAAGGCAAAGTTGCCGATCCCTCGAAAGTCACGGTTTCGGCCGAGATCATCGCGCAGGCAAAGTCTGAGAAGGTTACGGTCTTCAAGAAACGCCGCCGGCAAAACTATCGCCGCAAGCAGGGCCATCGCCAGCAGATGACGCTGCTGCGTATCCTTTCGGTTGGCGGCGAGAAGGCGGCCGCGCCGAAGAAGGCTGCCGCCAAGAAGGCTGCGCCGAAGAAGGCTGAAGAAGCCGCTGACGACAGCGCCGAATAAGAATCCGGAGTAGTACGAGATGGCACATAAGAAAGCAGGCGGCTCATCGCGGAACGGTCGCGATTCGCAAAGCAAGCGCCTTGGCGTGAAGAAGTTCGGTGGCCAGAATGTCATCGGCGGCAACATCATCATTCGCCAGCGCGGCACCCGTGTCTATCCTGGCGTGAATGTCGGCATGGGCAGGGACCACACGCTCTTCGCGCTTGGTGAGGGACGCGTGCGCTTCCACAATGGCAAGCTTGGCCGCAAATACGTATCTGTAGATGCAATGGCGAAAGCAGCCGAATAATCAGGATGGTCGATTAAGGGTCATCCAGACAGGATGGCCCCGCCGCTCCGTAATCAGGGGCGGCATGACAAGGGAGAGGGGCCAGACCCGTCTCCCTTTTTTTATTCTCCCTTGATCCCGGATTTGCCGGACTTCGCCGACAGGGCGATCCGCAGGTCTGTAATATCGCTGTAACGTCCTGTCTCTATTGGGCGGGCGGCAGCGGGAAACGTGGAGAAATACGATGTTCATTCGCAGCGAAAGGCTGTTCCTCAGACCCGGCTGGCCCGAAGAGTCGCAAGAGCTCTTTGCACTGATCCGCGATGAAGAGATCGCATGGAACCTCGCCAGTGCGCGTTGGCCTTACAAGGCCGGGGATGCTCGGGAATTCATCGTAAAGTTACAGGAGACCGGCTTGCCCAATTTCTTCGTCACTCTGCCAACGCAGAGCGGAGCGAAGCTGATTGGCTGTGCCGGGCTTGCCCGGGATCGCGGCGAGACCACACTGGGTTACTGGATTGCCCGCGATTACTGGGGGCACGGCTATGCTACCGAAGCGGTTCGCGCTGTTCTGGGCACGGCGCGCGCGCTTGGTTATCGCCGCATCGTGGCAGGCCACCTTCACGATAACCCGGCATCGGGCCGGGTGCTTGCCAAGGCCGGCTTTTCTCCGACCGGGCAGACTCTATGTCGTTACAGCCCGGGTCGCGGTGCGCAGGCGGCGTCAGTACGGTTTGAAATTGACCTTGGCGCGGGCGGGCGCGGCGATGCGGAGGAAGCTGACGTGCCTTCTCGTATGGCCGCCTGAGTTCAATCGAGATCAAGCCATTGGGGACGCCATTCCGGTGATATATCCTCAATGCGCAAGTGATCGACCGCCAGCGCGAGCTCAGGATAGGCGGCGCGTTGGCGCTTGGGATCGGATCGGTCCAGCGGGACAACGACGAGCCGGCGGTTTACTTTTTGCCGCCAGTTCATCCGGGCGGTGTTTTCCTGCCCGATATAACATCCCTTGGTGAAGCTTACGCCGCTCAGTTCCGCGGCATTGCATTCCAGCCACAGGGTTGCATCGCTGCCAAACTCGGCGCGGCCTTCGGGCACGCCGAGTGAAAGGCGGTGCACTTGCCATGCGGCGTCCGCGCTCTCGTCCTCGTCCGAAACGGGGGCGAGCCAGCGCTCGCCGAGCGCCGCAAGCCGGGGGTCGGGGGCTGCGCCATCGCCGATGTGGCCGGCCCAGTGCACCCCGACGCTGTCGTCGCGGGCAATTTCTATCGGGCGGCGCAGGCGATACATCGACAGCCGCTTTATCAATTCATCCGCCGCATCGGCCTCGCAATCGATCAGCAGAGCATCACCCGATGGCCAGACGATGAAGTCGAACAGCACTTTTCCTTGCGGTGAAAGCAGAGCCGCCCATGCCGGAAGGTTTCCGGTCACGTCATTGGTGACGAGCCCCTGAAGGAAATCGCCAACATCCTCACCTTCTTCGCGGGGAGAAAGCCGGATGACTGCGCGGGTGAAAAGTCGAGTGCTGGTCATATATCCAAGGTGGGGCCGGAGAGGCCAGTTGGCAACTCAATCCGGATCGGCAAGACGTTGGCGCACTTCATCAAGCAGCCAGCATGCAGCGGGACCCGGCGGTGCATCGCGCCGCCAGATCGCGCTAAAACGAAAGTCCATCCGGGGGCGTTCGGGCAGGGCGAGCTCTGCCAGCGCGCCACTGGCGAGATCGTCGGTGATTGCATGGCGCGGCATGTATCCCCAGCCGATCCCTTCGCGCAGCAATGCGTGTTTCGCGCCGAGATCTCCCAACCGCCAACTGCGTGGGCTGAATACAGAGAATTCCTGTCCTTCAGTCAGCGCGGAACGATCGGTCAGAACCAGCTGGAGATGTTTGCGCACTTCGCCGGGCGGAAGCTCGTCTGCCCCGGCGAGCGGGTGTGAGGGAGCTGCGACCGGGATCAGTTCTACCGAACCGACAGCCTGGTTATCCAGTTCGGGGTGCCCGACAACATCTGGTCCGGCAATGCCGAATGTTGCCTTCCCTTCCAGCACCAGCGCTGCAACCGCGCCCAGCGCCTCTATATGCAGGCGCAGCGGAACGGTGGGGAAAGCTCTCTGAAAATCTCGCAGCATCTGCGCAAGGGCGCTTCCCGGCACCATAACGTCCACGGCTATGGGCAGTTCGGCTTCAAGCCCTTTTTGCAGCCCCTTGACACGGGCGACCAGAGCATCGGCATCGTCGATCACGGTCTGCGCCTCGGTAAGGAGGGCGGCTCCGGCCTCGGTCAGCACAGGCGCGCGCGATCCTTTCCGTTCGAAAACTGAAACGCCCAGTTGGGCTTCAAGCTGCGTAATCGCGTAGCTCACAGCTGATATCGCCCGGCCAAGTTTTTTCGCCGCGCGATTGAAACTGCCTTGATCGGCTACTGCGAGAAAAACGCGCAATTGATCGAGGGTGGGCTGGCCGACATCCACTATTCAATAATCCTGAACATTATGATCAGTTTTATCTCAATTATCAGGATAGTCTGCAACCCCTAGATCGTCTGCATTGTTCACGGCCCTGTGCCCGCGGAGACACGCCATGATTGATATACGCCCTTTCGACAGCCTCGGCACTGCCGACCACGGCTGGCTCGATGCGCGGCACCATTTTTCCTTTGCTGATTACCATGACCAGCAGCGCATGGGCTGGGGCGCTCTGCGCGTCTGGAATGACGATATAATCGCGTCGAAGACTGGATTTTCCACCCACCCGCACCGCGATATGGAGATCATCACT
>JAHRVR010000230.1 GCA_019090585.1 Sphingomonadaceae bacterium | reverse complement strand
GGGCTTTCGCGCATGTAGACGTTGCCTTCCTGATGATGTCTCGCGTGAGGAAGCTGCATTGGCAAAGGCGCTGTCGATCCTGCGCGGGGCGAGCGCGTTGGTTTCCCTTGCGCAGCTGGCGGCACAAGTCGGATATTCGCCGACGCATTTTCAACGTATATTCAAACGCGGCGTTGGCTTGTCACCAGCCGCATATTCGCGCGCTTTGCGGATGGGCCGCGCCGGCGATGCGTTAAGCGATGGGGCCGGCGTCACTGAAGCGGTCTATCAAGCGGGCTATGGCGCACCCTCGCGCTTTTACGAGGCAAGCCGGGAAAGGTTGGGGATGACACCTTCAGCATGGAGAAATGGCGGGCAGGGCGCGGCGATCTGTTGGGCTCAGGTTGAAACAACGCTTGGACCCATGCTGGTGGCGGCGACAGATAAGGGTGTTTGCCGATTGTCCTTTGGCGAAGGGCCGGGTGAGCTGGCCGCCCGGTTCCCCAATGCAAATTTGCTCAAAGGCGGCGCTTCATTTGAAAAGTTGATATCAGACGTAGTGGCCGCAGTGGAACAGCCCGGCCATGCGCACACTATACCGCTCGATGTGCAGGGCACTGCGTTTCAGGAAGCCATCTGGGCGCAGCTTCGCATAATTCCGCCCGGTGAGACGCGCAGCTATGGTGAGATCGCGGCGGCCATTGGTAAGCCGGGCGCTGTGCGGGCTGCAGGATCGGCAAATGGTGCCAATCATGTCGCAGTTCTTATTCCTTGCCACAGAGTCATCCGTTCGGACGGAAGCCTTGGCGGTTATGCCTGGGGCGAGGACATCAAACGCGAATTGCTGAGGCGGGAGAGAGGGGACGACTAAGGCCAGCAGCGGAAAGTTCAGTGTTTGGGTGCCGCGCTCGGCTGTTTCGCCGCATCCTGATGGGCGGCCGCCTCGATCCGTGTGATCGATGCCAGAGCTTTTCTTCCCAAGTTCGCAGCATGGGGATCGGCCGCCAGGATCCGGGCCAATTTCCTCGCTTCTGAGAAACGGCCCTGAATTGAGAGCGAATAGACATGCGAGAGGCGGATCTCGACCGATTCGGGTTGGAGGTCGAATGCCCGTTGCATGGCTTTATGGGCGAATGTGGATGGGCGCCGGGGTTCATTCAGAAAAGTGCGGTAGTAAGTCATCAGCGCCAGCGGATCGGCGCGATCGAGCCTGATGGCGATCATCAACTTGCGTCTCACGGCGGCCCAGTCCGCTCGGTGCGCCGCGGGATCGCGCTTGAGCCGCCGGGTCTCAAGGTCTGCCCACAGGGCCATGGCGCGCGCGTTCCTTGGCGCAAGCGTGATTGCACGGCGTGCTGCAGATCGGGCCAATGCAAAGTCCCGATCCCCGGTATCAATGGCGGCTGCTTGCTCGGCAAATCCCAGTTCGAGCTGGATTTCCGGGTTGCCGGGATGATTGGAAGCAAGGGTGCGGATCGCTTCGAGCGTGCGATTGGGGCCGTCATGCACTTTGCGGGCAAGCTGTAGGTCTACCAGTTCGGATTCCACCTCACCCAATGCAATGACCGGAATCTTCGCCGGTTGCCGCCTTGGCGCGCTGGAGCGGGATGTGGCTTTGTCAGGCGGGCTGTAGGCGCGCAACTCGCTCTCCAGCCTGTCAAGATCGCCAAATGCTCTGGCTGCGGCCTGTCTGGGCCGAATGCCAGCGGCAAACAGCGTGAGATAGCGTTGCAACTGCGGCCTCCGGTCGGCCCGCGAATGGAGCATGTGAACCAATTTCCATGACCATGCATAAAAGCGTGCGCGCTTGTTCGGTTTGAAATCCTCGACAGAGGCCGTGAGGATTGTTTCGATCGGCAGCGGTTCCTTGCGCAAATATTTCAGCCGGGGAACCGCAGGCAGGCCGAAGGATGAGCGCCAGTCGGCGCCGAATGTTGCTGTCGAGACATATTCGGCAAAGCCCTCGCGGTACCAGACGGGATAGGCGCTGGTGAAATGGCGGTACATGAAATGATGCGCATATTCGTGGAACAGCGTCATCTGCCCTGAAAGCCGATTCTTGTAATAGCCGGGCCGGCGACTGGCGACGGCGTAGCTGCCCTTGCTCGAAGCGCTGTAAAAGCCTGTGAGGTTCTTGCGGCTGGCAAGGCGCGCGACGGCCTTTTCGTCTTTCAGCAAATAGATGGTCAGCTTGCTGCCCGGCGCATGGTCATTGCCGCCAAATTGCGCCTTGAGCAGCGCATCGAAATTTTCAACTTTGCGCGCCCACCTTTCCAGCTCGATCGGATAGCCATCGCTGTAGATTACGAATCGCGGCGTTTCTGCTCGCAACCAGTCGCGCGCCGCAGCCGGTGCAGAGACAGCCAAGGCAAGGCAGAGCAGGAGCAGGACGCGCATTGTTCTCATGAAATCTCGGATGCCTTCAGACGAAACTATAAGGGTCAATATCCACGCTTACCCTGATGCTGCGAGGGAAGTGCAAAGGGCCGAGCCAATCGCGAATAACGCGCTGGACCTGTGCCGAGCGGCGTGCGTTGATCAAGAGGCGATAGCGATAGCGACCGCGCAGCAGGGCCAGCGGCGCCGGTGCAGGGCCAAGAATGGCGATATCGGGATGAGCGGGACGTGAACCACCGATGGCGCGGGCTGCATCGCGCGCTTCGTTTTCGTTTTCGGACGAAACGATGATGGCGGCCCAGCGCCCGAAAGGCGGTGCGCCAGCGTCTCGCCTTGCGCGGGTTTCGGCTTCGTAAAAGGCATCGCGGTCACCCGCCGCCAGCGCGGTAATCACCGCCGCTTCAGGATGACGGGTCTGGATCAGCACTTCGCCGTGCTTCTCGCCGCGACCGGCGCGGCCCGCGACTTGCGCGATCTGCTGATAGGTTCGTTCGCCTGCGCGCAAATCCCCGCCTTCCAGTCCAAGGTCGGCATCGACGACGCCAACCAGCGTCAGTTCAGGAAAGTGATAGCCCTTGGTGACGAGCTGGGTGCCGACAATGACATCAATGCCGCCTTCTTCTGCTGCCGCAACGAATGCGCTCACTTTGTCGGGCGTGTTGAGCGTGTCCGAGGTGACAAGGGCGATGCGGGCTTTGGGCAGGACTTCGGCCACCTCGTCGGCAATGCGCTCCACGCCCGGTCCGCAAGCGACAAGGCAATCGCCCGTCGCGCACTCCGGGCAGGCATCGGGAACGGGGAGTTCGTGGCTGCAATGGTGGCATGCCAGCCGCTGGGAAAAGCGATGTTCGACCAGCCATGCCGAGCAATTGGGGCACTGAAAGCGATAGCCGCAATGCCGGCACAGGGTAAGGGGGGCATAGCCGCGCCGGTTAAGGAACAGCAGTGATTGTTCGCCGCGTTCCAGCCGCGCTTCCATTTCCGTTACAAGACGCGGGGCAAGCCAGTGGCCGCGTGCGGGGGCTTCCTTGCACAGATTGATGACGGAAATGTCGGGCAGCGACGCGCCGCCGAAACGGTCCGGCAGTTCAATCCGCTCGTAAACCCCGCTGTCGGCCAGCTGCATCGATTCAAGCGCCGGGGTGGCGCTGGCCAGAACAACCGGAATGCCTTCAAACCGCGCTCGGATTACCGCAACATCGCGGGCATTGTAGCGCACCCCCTCATCCTGCTTGAAGGACACTTCATGCGCTTCATCAACGATGATCAGCCCCAGATCGGCATATGGCAGAAACAGGGCGGAGCGCGCACCGACAACAACTTGCGCTTCCCCCGATGCAATGGCGCGCCATGCACGCCGCCGCTCTGCCTGCTTAAGCGAGGAATGCCACAGGACCGGCGGTGTCCCGAAGCGATGTTCAAAGCGGCGCAGGAAATTCTGCGTCAGCGCGATTTCGGGTAGCATCACAAGCGTCTGGCGTTTTGATTTCAGCGCCTCGGCAATGGCTTCGAAATAGCACTCGGTTTTGCCCGATCCGGTTACGCCGTCCAGCAGGAAAGGCCGGAACGCACCATCGCGCATGGCGGTGACAAGGCAATCGGCAGCCTTGTTCTGGTCCGGTGACAGCTTGGGGATTGCGAATGATGGGTCGGCGGCGGGGTAAGGGCGGTCGAGGTGCACTGTCACCGGCTCGATCACGCCCGCTCCCACAAGGCCGCGCAGAACGCCGTCCGAGACGCCGGAAATGTCGGCCAGTTCGCGGATCGTCGCTTGTTCGCCAGCAAGGGAATCGATCGCTGCGGCGCGCTGCGGCGTCATGCGCTGCGGCAAGTCACCGGTCAGGCGGTATTCGGTCAAGGTGCTGCCGCCTTTGAGGGCTGCGCTGCTGGAAAGCGTCATCCGCGCGACCGAGGCGAGCGCCGCACAATAATAATCGGCGGTCCATTCGATCAGTCGGCGCAATGGTTGCTGTAAAGGTGGGACGGGCAGGGCCTCAAGCAGTGGCCGCAATTTGCTGTCTGGCACGTCGCCTGCTTCCAGCCGCTCTTTCTCCCAGACGATGCCGATAATCTGGCGCGGGCCGAGCGGAGCCATTACGACTGAACCGTATTCAACCACCATGCCCTCGGGCACGCGGTAATCCAGCGGCCCGAGAGCAGCATTGAGAACGAGGATTCGCACGCGGTTCATTGCGCATGTATAATGGCACCGACACGATGTGGAAAAAAGGAGCTAGGCGATGCACAGGTTCAATAATCTGGTGACAGCGCGGCGGCGGTTTTTGTTGGGAGGTGCCGGGGCGATTGGTTTGCTGGCTTTGCCCGGATGCGCGACTCTTGCTGAATGGAGCTATGTCGACGCGATCCGCCGGTTGCTTGAAAGGGCAACAAGCAATGCCTTTGCCCGCCTGACCGCGGCTGACGGCTTCTGGGACAGCGCGGTCGCGCGGGTCGGTTTGCCCGATCTATTCGGAGGCCGGGGCAGTGCGTTGCAAGGGGCTCTCGCATCTGTTGTCTTCAAGAAAAAGCTGCAGAAACAGCTCAACCGGGTGGCGGAAGACGGTGCGCGGCGCGCTGCGCCGATTGTTGCAGATGCGGTGCGGGCGATAGGCACGGAAAATGCAGTCGCGATCCTGAGGGGTAAGTCCGATGCAGCGACTAGTTTGCTGCGCGGTGAAATGGGCACTGCGCTGGTCGGCGCCATGGTGCCGGCACTGGGCGATGCCATGCGAATCGCACAAGACCCCATCCTGAGTCGGGCGCTTTCCGCTCTGGCCGGAGTGGATATCTCCGACGCTGCAGAGGCGCTTGCCGTCGATGTGGACGATGCGATCTGGTCTGAGATTGGCCTGGCCGAAGCGGAAATCCGCACCAACCCGGAGGCTACCGGCGATGCGGTGCTGATTGCGGCGTTGAAGGGGCTTTAAAGTCTGAGCCCGATATTCAAAGTCTGAGCCCGATATTTAGCGCCAGCCCGCTCGCCTGCCCGTCCTTCAATCTACCCGCCGCATCAGGGCCGATGCAGAGGTTACGTTCCGGCTTTGCGCGCCTTCGTCGACCATGAGGAGCCGCACACCGATCTTGCCGTCCGCGCCCTGTGCCGCCTCGCAGTGAATGGCAAAAGGTCCGCGCTTGCCACGGGCGAGAAACATGACGTGCCAGCTTTCCATTTGCAGCCGATCCGTCCCGGCGAACTGCGCGGCGCAGTCCATCGCCGCCTTCTCCAGTGCAATGTGCTGCGGACCGATGTGAAGAGCCGCGTCGGGCGATGCCAAGTCCGTGGAGAGTTCCGGCAAAGTCCAGGTTCCGTCCGGGCGAAGCGAAGCGCCGAATACTTTCCAGAGCGGAGGCAAATCAGGCGAATCGATCACTTCCAGCTCGTTGAGCGGCATCTTGCCCAGTCCCTCTGGCGGTGTGGCAAGGACGGCGCCCTGGCCTTCGACCAGTGCAATGACTCGATCGGGATTGTCCGCGTCAACAATCTTCGACCGGCTGTAGCCCATCCGCGAACCCTGTTTGAGGATTTCGGATGACGTCACTTCGATCCGTTTGACGTCTTTGCCCGGATCGAGCAGCTGGCAGCTGTAGATCACCGGATTTGGGACGGCTTCCATATCGGTATAGCCGCCCGATTCCGGGGCGCTGATCGCGATTGGGGCCACGAGTAGCCCGCCGGTTGAATTGCGCATATCGTGACGCAGGGCGACAGTTTCATCGATATCGTCATCGCTGGTATTCATGGAGGCATAAGTTCGCCCGATATAGCGATAGCTCAGCAAACCGTTCCAGCGCCGCTCCAGCTCATCGGCATAGGCCTCTGGATCGTCCATCAGTTCACGGATATCTTTCACGCGCTTGCTCCCGTTCCGGCCGGACCGGACGTTAGCACATTTTCATCCAAGATGGTTCCTCCAGTTTAACACGGCCAAGTGCCTCACACGGAAATTGTTCACGCGGCCTAGAAGAGCGGCGCATGCTTGCCTATAGCGGACGCCGAGTCATTACAGGATCGCCCCATGAAATTTTTCGTCGACACTGCAGACACCAAGGAAATTGCCGATCTGGCGGAGACCGGCTTGCTGGATGGCGTCACCACCAATCCTTCTCTTATTCACAAGTCGGGCCGCGACTTCATGGAAGTGACGAGGGAAATTTGTGGTCTGGTGGATGGCCCGGTGAGCGCCGAGGTTGTCGCGCTCGACCACGAGGGCATGATGCGCGAGGCAGAAATCCTGCGCAAGATCGCCGACAACGTGTGCATCAAGGTGCCGCTGACGATGGATGGGCTCAAGTCCTGCAAGAAGCTGACCGGCGACGGCACCATGGTAAATGTCACTTTGTGCTTTTCCGCCAATCAGGCGCTTCTGGCGGCCAAAGCGGGGGCCTCTTTCGTCTCGCCCTTCATTGGCCGGCATGATGACAATGGCTTCGATGGCATGGAGCTGATCGAGGATATTCGTCTGATCTATGACAACTACGATTTTGTCACAGAGATTCTGGCGGCTTCGATCCGGCACCCGGTCCATGTGCTCGAAAGCGCGCGTATTGGCGCCGATGTCGCGACTATGCCGCCGGGTGTAATACGCGGTCTTTTCAAGCATGTTCTGACCGAAAAGGGCATCGAGGCTTTCATGGCGGATTGGGCAAAGACCGGCCAGAGCATCTGATTAGCCGGAATTGGTCACAGGCCAGGGCCATCGATTGGTCTAATAATTCGCTGGGATTCCGGAATTGACCGACGATTCTACCGTGGACAAATTCAAGGGCGTGCTTACCGGCGCGGCGCGGGCGATCGCGCAGGAACCGGAAGTGGAAGTGAGCTGGACCGCCGACGCACCGTCTGCATCGGGCAACAGCTTTCGCGTTCCTATGCCGGGCCGCGGCCTTTCCAGCGATGAGGCGATGCGCGCGCGCGGAGCCGCCGATAGTTTTGCGCTAAGACTGCGTCATCACAATGAAGCGCTTCATTCGCGCACCGCGCCTTCCGATCCGATAGCGCGCGCCTGTTTCGATGCGGTCGAGCAGGTGCGATATGAAGCGCTGGGTTCCAACGCCTATGGCGGTGTTCGCGATAATCTGAATGCCGCGGTGCAGGCGCGCATCGGCTCAGACCCGATCACGCGTGCGGCGGCCTCCGGTGATGTTCCGGTGCAGAGCGCGCTTGCCCTGATGCTGCGTGAGCACCTTACCGGCCAGCCGGTTCCCGCTGCGGCCAGAGCCGGGGTCGATATGCTCCGAAGCTGGATCGGAGAGAAGGCCGGCAGCGATTTTGAGGCACTGTCCGGTTCGCTTGAGGACCAGAAGGCCTTTCAGGCGCTTTCGCTCGACATGCTGTACCACCTCGAATTGACGCGGCCGGAGGATACGCAAGAGCCGACCGACGATGTCGACGATGAGGACGGCGACGAGGAAACCGACGACGACGAGACCGGCGATAGTACGGGCGAGGAAGAGATGGCCTCGGAAATGGCCGCTGATGCCACCGAGGGCAACGAGGAAGGTGAAAGCGACAGCCAGCGCGAATCCGGCGATGAAATGGAAGATGGCGACGTGGGCGAAGACGGCGAGGACGGTATGTTTCCAGTCCGCCCCAACCGCCCGTGGACCGACATTCCAGATACGTTCAACTACAAGGTCTATACCGAGCAGTTCGACGAAATTGTCGATGCGGGCGATCTTTGCGACGCGGAAGAGATGGCGCGGCTGCGTGCCTATCTCGATGCTCAGCTTAAAGGGCTGCAAGGGGTCGTCACCAAGCTGGCCAACAGGCTGCAGCGGCGGCTTATGGCCCAGCAGAACCGCAGCTGGGATTTCGACCAGGAAGAAGGCCTGCTGGATGCTGCACGGCTGACACGTGTGGTCGTCTCGCCCGGCCAATCGCTGTCCTACAAAGTTGAGCGCGATGTCGAGTTCAAGGACACGGTCGTCACTTTGCTGATCGATAATTCCGGATCGATGCGCGGGCGGCCGATCTCCATCGCCGCGATCAGTGCCGATGTGATGGCGCGCACGCTGGAACGCTGCGGCGTGAAAGTAGAAATT
>JAHRVR010000229.1 GCA_019090585.1 Sphingomonadaceae bacterium | reverse complement strand
GCGGAAATCTCTGCCCCCGGCATAATTGAAGAACCAAGGCTGGCTACTATCGCGCGATGTGCGGCGCACCGCAAGCTGCAAGCAGATGCGCTGCCCGGCTTTGGTGCCTGTTGCAAAACTCCGTCAATGGCCGTGTCCCGGCTGCCCCAAGACCCTTCTGGAAGGCAATTGGCAAACGCTAAAATTCGGCCGGCGCTTACCAAGAATATCGTGAGAATTCAGATAGGAGCCGATGAGATTACGCGATTACGCAAGGGTATCGTTAACCCTTTGCCTATACCAGACCTGTAGAAAGCCTGTGCCACAGTGCTCGTCTACCCGGACTTGAACAACAATCGGACAATCGCATAAATGAACGCGATCACACCAAGTAAGCCGGCTCCGGCCAGTAACACATCTCCGCCTGACCCTGAACAGAAGCGAGAGATCATATCCTATGAGCCGGCGACGGGCGCCGTATTGTGGCGCGGCGCGGTCAGCAACATTGACGCAGCAGTAAAAACTGCCCGCCGCGCATTTCCGGCATGGGCGGCCCAGCCGCTCTCAACCCGCATGGAACTGGTTCGCCGTTTCGCCAACGAAGTGCGCAAGGAAGCTGAGAAGCTGGCCGAGACCATTGCGCGCGAAACCGGAAAACCGCTTTGGGAAGCAAATGCCGAAGTTGAGCAAGTCATCAACAAGGTTGAAAGCTCGATCAGCGCTTTTGCCGACCGGACCTCCCAGCGCAAGCTGGACAGCGCCATCCAGGGAACAATGGCAGTGCGGCACAAGCCGCACGGCGTGATGGCCGTGCTTGGCCCCTATAATTTTCCTGCGCACTTGCCCAACAGCCATATCGTCCCAGCGCTGATCGCGGGCAACACCGTGGTCTTCAAGCCAAGTGAAAAGGCACCCGCGACCGGCGAGCTATTGGCGCGCTGCTTCAACCGGGCGGGCATCTCCGCTGCGGTCGTGCAGTTCGTCGTTGGCGGTCCGGACGAAGGCCAGCAGCTCGTCGCGCATGACGGAGTGAACGGCGTCCTGTTCACCGGATCGGCCAACACCGGCATCGCGATCAACCGCAAGCTATCAACGCGCCCGGACAAGCTGGTGACACTGGAAATGGGCGGCAACAACCCCATCGTCATGTGGGATACCCCCAAGATCACCGATGCAGCGGCATTGGTGGTTCAGTCCGCCTTTGCAAGTGCGGGCCAGCGTTGCACCGCAGCGCGCCGTTTGATCATCAAGGAATCTATGTATGACGCGGTCATCACGGAAATAAAAACGCTGGCCGACCGGATCATCTTCGGCGCGCCGTTCGATGAACCGGCTCCCTTCATGGGCCCGATGATCGATAATTACGCGGCCGACGGGCTAACCGAAAGTTTCCTCTATCTGCTCAGCAATGGCGGCAAGGCCATCAAACACCTTGTCCGGCCAGACGATTCGCTGCCGTTCCTTTCGCCCGCCATCATCGACATGACAGCAATGCAGGACCGCCCCGACGTGGAATTGTTCGGACCGATCCTCCAGGTTGTCAAAGTCAATGATCTGGACGAGGCGATCAGCGAGGCAAACAATACGCGCTTTGGCCTGGCCGCTTCGATGGTCGGCGGCACGCCTCAGGAATACAATCGGTTCTGGGCCAATGTTCGCGCAGGGATCGTCAACTGGAATCGTCCGACAATCGGCCCATCGCATACCGCCCCGATTGGCGGAATCGGCCTCTCGGGCAATCACCGCCCTTAAGGCTATTACGCTGCCGATTACTGCGCCTATCCGGTCGCGTCCGGCGAAGCAGAGCAGCCGCGCGCCGCGATCGGCATCGGCCTCAAGTAACCGCCGGGCAGGCGCCGAACGCCCAAAAAACTCCGCCATCGGCGGGGTTTCAGGTCAAACGCTCACTTTCCGGTGGTAATGATTTCCACTTCGCTCAACTCCTTGTCGAGCTTGCGCACATAGACAACAAAAGCCCGGGTGCCGTTCTTACCGCCCAGCACATGGTCGTCGCCGTCCATCTTGTGTGCGGCGCCATATCCCGCCTGGCGGACGCGGGTATAGTAATAGTCAAGCACGTCCTTGGCAGCGACCGGCGTGACGAAATTGACGACGTTAAGCGCGCAACCATCGGCATCGATGCCTGCAGCTTCCTGAACAGCTCCGCGAGGATAGACCGAAAGCGCATCGGGCAGCTTTGTTGCCCAGGTCATCGAATACTCGGCCTTGCCAGCACAGTCGGTACTTGCGGCCCTGGACGCCTGGCCCACCCGCGCGGCGCTTACGGCGGCTTCCACCAGCGATGCAGAGCCACCCGTGCCGGGCTGCGGCGCAGACTCGATCGTGCCGCCAGCGTTTTTCGCCGCATCCTGCTTTGCAGCGGCGATCACTTCGGGGCTGCGCTGTTCGGGCGGCAGTTCAACAGATGCACCGCCAGCAGCAACAGCAGCGCCAGTCTGACCAGACAATTGCGGATCGACCATGATCTGGTCGTCCAGCGCGCCGGTCATCGCCGGATCCTGCTCCTCAGCAGGAACGCCCTTCTCGTCTGCCTGGTCGCAACCGGCAAGCAGGGCAACGCTGGCAATGCCTGTCAGCAACAGGCGGGCAGAAAACTTCATGAGACCGGGCTCCTCGAACCAGATGCGCGCCCGCAAATCCACGGCACGCAGCAATACTTAACACCGCGTTAGCCATCGCCGCCAAGCGTTAATAGAAAGTTGAAAACAATGGTTAATTCCCCAGACATATCCGCGCCGTGCCAAATCGGGAAATGTCGGTTTGCATGGTCTGATGGGTCCCAATGAGGGTGCTCCCCGTCAAACGGGAAGCACCCCGGCGCAATACGCGACCCGCGATATCGCGCCAACCGCCCGCACGTCGCCATCCGCGCGAGGGCCTTGGCCTCGATCGTTTCCGCAAGCAGGTTATTGGGGAAGCGATCCAGCCGGGCCTCGGTTAGCTTTCCGAATCTGAACCTTCGGCAACCTATTGATCAATTTTGAACTTATCGACAAAGCGACTGGATTTCGACGGTGAGCCGCTCTAGATCGCGATCCGCGCCTTGGCATCGGTTCCGGCGCCGGGACGCCGCAATCAATGGCAAATGCACAATCAGATCAGGGACGGGGCGGTATGCCCTTCGCGCTGAGTTCCTATGCGATCTGGGGGCTGCTTCCGCTCTACTTCTATTTCCTGTTAGCGGTTCCGCCATTTGAATTCGTTGCCTGGCGCGTGATCTTCACTCTTCCGGTTTGCCTGCTGATCGTCATCATTCGGCGGCAGAGCAGGCAGCTGCGCCTTGCGCTGACCGATCCCCGAGCGCTTCTATACCTAAGCGCAAGCGCGCTGCTGATCGGTGTGAACTGGATCGTTTTCATCAGTGCGGTCCAGAACGGACACGTGATGGCGACCAGCCTTGGATATTACATCAATCCCCTGGTCAACGTGCTTCTTGGCACGCTTTTTCTGAAGGAGCGCCTCTCGCGCCTGCAATGGGGAGCCGTCCTGCTGGCCGGAGCTGGCGTTGCGATACTCGCCTTCGGCGCACTCGACACCTTGTGGATAAGCCTGACACTGGCGTTCAGCTTCGGTAGCTATGGCCTCGTACGCAAGCTCGCACCCGTCGAATCGCTGCCGGGCCTCACAATCGAGGCGCTGATCTGGATGCCTGCCGCAATAGCGGTCACCGCCTGGTATGCAGCAAGTCCGCAAGGCAGCGCGATGCAGGCCGGCTGGCAGCAAGACCTGCTCCTTGCCGGCACAGGCATCGTGACGGCCGCCCCGCTTCTGCTTTTCGCAACTGCTGCGCGGCGAATGGATTACTCGCTGCTTGGCTTCGTGCAGTATCTGGCGCCGACAATGACATTCTTCATCGGCCTGACCATCTTCGGTGAACGGCTTCAGCCCGTCCAGCTTGCCTGCTTCCTGATGATATGGACAGCAATTGCCCTGTTCAGCTGGGATATGTTCGCCAAGCGCAGGCAGCAAGCTATCGTCAGTTAGCCAATCGCCATCCCAGGCGCTCGCCGGAATGGAAAGGCACAATTGGCGTGCCGCACAGATCAAGGACCTGCGGAACCTGGGTTTCCTGCCGCAGCAAGGAGACCGTGCCCTCATTCAGCGGCAGGCCGTAAAAGCGCGGACCATTCTCGGAGGCAAAGGCCTCCAAGCGGTCGAGCGCACCTTCCTCCTCAAACACGGTGGCATAGCTTTCCAGCGCGAAAGGCGCATTGAAGATACCCGCGCAGCCACATGCCGATTCCTTCGCCTCTCGCGCATGGGGGGCACTGTCGGTGCCCAGGAAATACTTCGCAGATCCCGATGTTGCCGCCTTGCGCAGCGCGAGGCGGTGCTTCTCCCGCTTGGCAACAGGCAGACAGAAAAAGTGCGGGCGCATCCCCCCCACCAACATGGCATTGCGGTTGATATGAAGGTGCTGCGGCGTGATCGTTGCCGCAACATTCGAAGCGGATGCTTCAACAAAATCCACTGCCTCGGCCGTGGTAATATGCTCGAAAACCACTTTCAGCCCCGGCAGGTCACGCAGCAGGGGCGCAAGCGTGCGCTCTATAAACACCGCCTCGCGATCGAAGATATCGACATGATCGTCGGTCACTTCGCCATGAATCAGCAGCGGCAGGCCGATACGCTCCATCCGTTCCAGCACCGGCCGAATATGGGCAATGTCGGTCACGCCGTGGGCAGAGCCTGTTGTGGCATTGGCAGGATAGAGCTTTGCGGCAGTAAAGACGCCTTCGGCCGCGCCGCGCTCAACCTCATCCGGGCTGGTCGCGTCGGTCAGATAACAAGTCATCAGCGGCGTGAAGTCCGCATCGTGTGGCAGCACATCCACGATTCTCTGCCGATAGGCCCGGGCATCCTCCACGCTGACAATCGGCGGCGAAAGATTGGGCATCACGATGGCGCGGGCAAACTGGCGCGCAGTATAAGGCAGAACCCCGCGCAGCACATCGCCATCGCGCAAGTGGAGATGCCAGTCATCGGGTCGGCGTATGGTGATGGACGTGAGCGTAGTCATGGCCCCTCCTTAGACGCGGGAGGGTTGCCCGCGCCACCACAAAGGAAGGGCCAGCATTGCAAACCTCCTAACGAAAATTACCAGCAATCGCAGTCTCGGACACCGGCTTTCGTCCACTGGCGCCTTCCTTGTCCTGAAGGTGTTCCGGCAATTGCTCTTTCGGAGCCTGCCTGCCGATCACGAAGGCCGCTTCCAGCCGGTGATCTTTCGGAATATCCAGTTCCTGCTCGGCCTTGTCGAACTGGATTCCGCTCATGGCATGCGCCTGATAGCCCAGTGCTGTTGCCTGAAGCGCCGCCAGCACCCAGGCCGCCCCGGCATCGAAACTGTGACTGTGAT
>JAHRVR010000228.1 GCA_019090585.1 Sphingomonadaceae bacterium | reverse complement strand
CAGGCCGCCGCCTTCGCCTTCGATTTTGCCTTGGCGGTTTTCTCGCTGGCTGCCTTGAGCAACGATTTCTCAAGATCCTTCAGGCGGGTGGCAGATGTCAGCTTTTCGCCGAGCAGATCAGTTACATAGAAAGTATCGGCCGCGCGTTCCCCATAAGTGGCGACGTGTGCTGAATTGACCATCAGCTTGGCCTCGAAAAGCGCGTGGGCGAGCCGGTTGAGCAGCGCGGGCCGGTCCTTGGCATTCACTTCCACGACGGTGTATCTGCTGGAAGCTGAGTTATCGAAGATTATGCGTGGACGAACGACGAAGGCATCTGCACGGGGACGGGCATCGGGCCGCGCTACCAATTGGGGAAGTAGCTCCGTCCGGTTGGCCAGCGCATTCTCGATCGAGGTCTTGAGGCGCTCCAGCTGGCCCTCTTCCATGAATGGGCCGCCAAGCGGATCCTGCACCAGGAAATTGTCGACCGCGATGCCTTTGCGCGTGGTGTGGATGCGGGCATCGATGACATTGCCACCCGCCAGATGGATGCCGCCCGCAATCCGGTAGAACAGTCCCGGGTGGTCCGATGCTATGACAGTTACGAGCGTTGCGCCGCGTGTCGGGTAATATTCGCAACGAATCGACAGGGCGTGTTTCTGGTCCTGCGCCGCCTGCAGATGCACCAGGTTGATGGCAATGACGTCTTCTGGTTCGGCGATCCAGTACGCGTCCGGAAACTGTGAGCCGATCTCGTCGACCAGCTCTTTTTTACGGCCAAGGCTATGGGTAACAGCCTCTTTCTTTGCAGCGATGCGCTTCTCGCGGCCAAATTCCACATGGCCGAGCCGCAACATTTCCTCGGACGCGGAATAAAGCTCTGCGATCAATTGTCGCTTCCAGCTGTTCCAGGTGCCGGGCCCGACCGCGCGAATGTCGACGATGGTCAGGCATGTGAGCTGGCGCAAGCGGTCGAGCGACTGCACCACTTCGACAAAGTCGCTGATCGTCTTGGGGTCTGAGATATCCCTCTTCTGCGCTGTTGAAGACAGCAGCAGGTGGCTTTGAACCAGCCAGCTGACCAGTTCCGTCTCGTCGGCGTCGAGGCCAAAGCGTGGGCACAGCTTGCGAGCGATTGCCGCACCGAGCACGGAATGGTCGCCGCCCTGTCCCTTGGCGATATCATGCAACAGGACCGACGCGTAAAGCGCGCGGCGGGACTGCACTTTGTGTATGATCTCATGCGCGAGCGGGTGGTCCAGCTTCAACTCGCCCTTCTCGATGCGCGACAGCAGCCCAATTGCCCGGATCGTATGCTCGTCCACCGTGAAATGGTGATACATGTCGAACTGCATCTGTGCATTGACGCGCCCAAATTCCAGAACGAACCGCCCAAAGACGCCAGCTTCGTTAAGCGCACGCAGAATGACTTCGGGATTGTTCCGGCTTGTCAGCAATTCCATGAAATAGGCATTGGCCCGCTTGTCCTTGCGCAAGTCTGCCTTGATCAGCTTTGTATCACGGGATATTTGCCGCATGGTTTGGGGGTGGACTTCCAGCCCCTCGCGGTCGGCGAGAACGAAGATTTCGAGCAGGCGTGCCGGATCTTTTTCGAACCAGTCATCGGACGGCGCTTTTATCCGCCCGCCAAATACAGTGTACTCCTTCAGCTTGCGCGGCTTGGCGCGGAAACCGGCCAGCAGGCCGCGCGGCTTGGTGGAACTGAATTGCTCATCAAGCTGGGCAAGGAAGACGCCGGTGAGATTGCCCACCACTTTGGCCTGCAGGAAGAAGTAATGCATGAAGCGTTCGACCGCGCTCTTCCCGGTCCGGTTCGAGTATTGCATTCTTTTGGCAACTTCGCGTTGCAGGTCGAAAGTCAGGCGGTCTTCCGATCGCCCGGTGATGTCATGCAGATGGCAACGCACCGCCCAGAAGAAGTTTGCAGCGCGGCGGAATGACCGGAACTCTTCGCGTGTAAGCAGCCCGACGTTGACCAGCTCGCCAGCACTGCGAACCCTGTGAATATATTTGCCGATCCAGTATAGCGTGTGCAGGTCACGCAGCGACCCTTTGCCTTCCTTCACATTGGGCTCGACCACATAGCGGCTGTCCCCCATCCGCTTGTGCCGCCCGTCGCGTTCCTCCAGTTTTTCCGAAACATACTGCCGTTCGGTGCCGGAAACGACATCTTTCCAGAAGCGCTGCCGTGCCTCCTCGAACAGCGTCTGGTCACCCCAGACATAGCGGCCTTCCAGCATTGCCGTGCGGATCGTAAGATCGCCCTTGCACTGCTTGACCATTTCATCAAGCGATCGGCTGGAATGACCGACCGCAAGGCTCAGGTCCCACAGAAAATAGAGGATCGCCTCGATCACCTGTTCGCACCAGGCGTTCGTCTTGTTCGGCGTGAGAAAGGCGATGTCCACGTCGGAATGCGGCGCCATCTCACCGCGCCCATAACCGCCAACGGCCATGATCGATAGCCGTTCGCCCGTGGAGCGGTTGCCGGAAGGATATACATCAGCGATCACATGGTCATGGATGATCCGCACCAACTGATCGACCAGGAAGGCCTGCGCTTGCGCAATATCATGGCCTGCCGATGGTTTTTCGATTAGCCGCCGTGAAATCTCCGTGCGTCCATCCGCCAGCGCGGTGCGCAGCATTTCGACAACGGCTTGCCGGCAATTGGCCGGGCCCTCTTTTTCGACAATTGCAGCAATGCCAGCCGTAAGGGAGCGGCGGTCGATTACGGCGCGTTGGTTGGGAATACGAATGACACTCATTGCCAGCCTATTAGACATGGGTCTGCGCAAAATGAAGGGGCGGGACGGATTTTGGCACTTGTGCGAAAATCTGACATCACGGCGGGTGCTTGCGCGAATTCGTGCCTATCATCGTTTTGGGCGCTGTGCCAAAAGGTGACACGGCACTGCCGCGGATCAACGCAAGGCGGCGCCCGATCAATTCATGACGTGATAGCTTCTGGGATGGCACCGTGTTTGAGATGACAGCATTTTCCGCGGCCGGAGAGGCTTCGCTCCACTGGCTTGATCTTGGCCTTAAGCCGGGGATTGACCTTGGTTTTTTCATCCTGCGTTATTATTCGCTGGCCTATCTGGCAGGCATCATGCTGGGCTATTGGCACCTTACGCGCATGTTGAGATTGCCCGGCGCCCCCATGGCGCAGCGCCATGCGGACGATCTGTTCTTCTATTGCACGCTTGGCATCATTCTGGGCGGACGGCTTGGTTATGCCATATTCTACGCGCCAGAGTTGTGGAGCCAGCCGCTTGAGATCCTCAAATTGTGGAACGGGGGGATGAGCTTCCATGGCGGGCTGTTTGGTGTTGCGGTTGCCATGGCATGGGTTTCCTGGCGCGGCGGTCTCAGTGTGCTGCGGGTTGCCGATTATGTCGCAGTTTGTGTGCCTTTCGGCATGATGTTTGGCCGGCTTGCCAATTTCGTGAATGGAGAGCTGTGGGGGCGTGTGACGGACGCAAGCGTGAAATGGGCCATGGTTTTCCCCGGGGCGGGGCCACACCCTCGCCATCCCAGTCAGCTTTACGAGGCGGCGCTGGAAGGCGCGTTGATGATCGTGATCATGCTGCTGCTGTTCTGGAAGACCCGGGCGCACTATCGAACCGGCCTGCTGGTTGGGATATTCATGGCCGGCATTGGGCTGGCACGCTTCTTTGTTGAATTTTTCCGGGAGCCGGACGCGCAATTGCAGGAATTTGCCATGCGCACGGGCCTTTCGATGGGGCAGTGGCTGACTGTGCCGTTGATTGTCCTTGGCCTGTTCCTGATGATCCGCGCGCTGATGCGCGCTGAACAAGCGAGCGGGAAACCGGCCGCTGCATGACTGACGAATCCATGACTGGCGAATCCGCGCCCGCCGATTCCCTTACTGCAATTTTCCGGCGTCTGATCGGCACCCATGGGCCAGTCAGCGTGTCCCATTTCATGGGCGAATCGAATGCGCGCTATTATGATGCGGGCGATCCGCTGGGCGCGGCTGGTGATTTTATCACCGCGCCTGAAATCAGCCAGATGTTCGGTGAACTGATCGGGCTATGGCTTGCAGACATGTGGATCCGGGGCGGGCGGGAAGAGCCGATCCACTACGTCGAACTTGGCCCCGGCAGAGGCACGCTTGCCCGCGATGCACTGCGGGCGATGCGGCGGTACGGGTTGGAGCCGGAAGTGCATTTCGTTGAAAGCTCGACTGCTCTCAAGGACATCCAGCTTGCGCAAGTCCCCAATGCGAAGTGGCACCACGATCTATCTACGATCCCGCCTTATGGACCGCTGTTGATCGTCGGCAATGAATTCCTCGACGCCTTGCCGATCCGCCAGCTGGTGATGACCGATAAGGGCTGGCGCGAGCGTATGGTCGCTCAGCACGATGATCGATTTGTCTTCGCTGCCGGGGGACAGCCGATGGACAGCGCCGTGCCCGAAGGGCGCAGGGAAGCGGAAGTGGGCACGATTATGGAAACCTGTCCGGGGGCGGCGGCAACGGTCTATGAAATCGCCGGACGGCTCGTGGATCAGGGGGGCGCTGCATTGCTGATCGATTACGGCCATGACGCGCCGCGCACCGGTTCCACGCTTCAGGCTCTGAGAGAGCATCGCAAGGTCGATCCACTCGCGCAGCCGGGCGAGGCGGATTTGACCGCCCATGTCGATTTTTCGGCGCTTGCCCCTATTGCCCGTTCGCGTGGAAGCAAATGGCTCGGCACGGTCACGCAAGGCCATTGGTTGCGCCAACTCGGTATCGAAATGCGGGCGGAAAGCCTTTCCGACTTCGCTCCGGAGCACAAGGAAGCGATCCACGCGGCCAAGGATCGCCTGATTGGTGAGGGTCAGATGGGGGCGCTGTTCAAGGTTTTTGCCCTTGCAGGGCCGGGCTGGCCGCAAGGCGTTGGTTTTTAGGTTTCTGGTTTGAAATTCGGCACCGGTCCTCTGCCCGCCCCAACCACCTGATACAATTTTACGCTGCCGGGCGGTGAGGAGCGGGCAGGCGCTACCGCGTCGCTTGGCAGATGCGCGGGTGGAACTTAGCGCACTCAAACTTGTGCTTAGCTCGGCATGACGGATCTGATTGATCCGTCGTTTATGAAATAGCTACCGCCCAGCTTGTGCCGGGTCAGTCCGATGGCCGTTCCAGCGCGGCCATGTCTTCATCGGAAAAGCCGAAATGATGGCCGACTTCGTGGACAACCACATGGGTAACAAGGTCTTGCAGGCCGATGCCGGTCTGGCGCAATTCGGCAATGATCGGCATGCGGTACAGCGTGATGACCGGCGGCATATCTCCGCTTGCCCATATGGATTGCTGGCCGAGTGGGTGGCCGTGATAAAGCCCTGAAAGGCCCCAGCGGTCTTCAATGCCAAGCCTATCGAGAACATCCTGATCGGCAAAATCTTCCACGCGCACAATTATGTCCCGAAGATGCTCCGAGAACGGTTCTGGTATGCGCGCGAAGGCGGCACGGGCCATGGCCTCTAATTCAGCAGCATGCGGCGCGTGGTCGGGACGGGCGGTCATCACAGGCATATTGTGATGGATTGCCGCGCCGCCAAGGGCGTGGTTGAAGGAAAGGTGGAACAGGTGGGGAGCAAGTCATGCGATTCGGCGACGGTGAAACCGGTGTGGCGGTGTCCATTGATGATGGGGTGGCCGATGTTCGGCTGGACCGTCCGGCTAAGCACAATGCGCTTAATCCCACTCTTATGAACGCACTGGAAGAAGTGCTGGATTATCTATCCTCGCACGAGGCGCTGCGCTGTGTTGTCCTGTCGGGCGAGGGGCGCAGCTTTTGCTCGGGGTTCGACATCACGGTTCTGGGCAGCGGCGGCATTGAACCGCTTGGTCCGCGCACGCATGGCATCACAAATCACGCGCAGCATTGCAGCTGGGGCTGGCGTGAATTGCCTGTGCCCGTGATTACGGCCCTTCACGGGCATTGTTATGGCGCCGGGCTGCAGATTGCGATGGGCGCCGATATCCGCATCGCCGCGCCAGATGCGCGTTTATCGGTGATGGAGATGCGCCACGGGCTTGTGCCGGACATGGGGCTGTTTGCTTTGGCACGCGGTCTTGTCCGCGATGACCAGCTTCGCGAGCTGGTCTATACGGCCCGGGAATTTTCAGGCGAGGAGGCGGCCCGACTGGGTTTTGTCACCCGGACGGACGAAGCGCCACGCGATGCTGCCAAGGCACTTGCCCGTCAGATAGCGCAGGCCAGCCCCGCGGCAGTCGCGGCGGCCAAGCGGCTGTTGGGCCGGCTGTATGATGACACTGCGGCAGGGCTGCATCAGTCCGAATCGGACGAGCAGGATACTATTCTTGCAACGATAAGTCGCGCGCCGCAGGGGTGAAGCGAGACCCGTTCAAACGTCCAGATTGGCGACGTTGAGAGCATTGTCCTGAATGAACTCGCGCCGCGGTTCGACGACATCTCCCATTAGCCGGGTGAATATCTCGTCCGTAACGTCCGCATCCTCGACCTTTACCTGCAGCAAGGCGCGATCGTCGGGATCGAGCGTCGTTTCCCAGAGCTGTTCGGCATTCATTTCGCCAAGGCCCTTGTAGCGCTGGACGGCAAGGCCCTTGCGGCCCGCGGCCAGCACGGCATCAAGCAACTGGGTTGGCCGGATGATAATGTCTTCGCCCGCCAAGGGCCGTACGGTCTCGGCCGTGTCCTCGTCGGCATCCGCTGTGTCGGCAACCGGCGTTTCATTCGCCGCGCCAGTCTTCACGAGTCGTGCCGGTTGAACGAAGACATCTGCGAATTCGCTCGCCACGCTGTGCAACTTGCGCGCTTCGGCGCTGTAGAGGAAACCCTCCTCGATTTCGTGCACGTCCTGAACGCCTCGCCACAACCGGCGAAAAAGGACAGACCCGTCCTCCTGTATTTCTGCGCTCCAGCGGGCTTCCAGATCGTGGCTTTGCAGTCGCTCTGCGGCGAATTCGAGCGCCTTGAGCCGCGCCGTTCTGTCCAGCTCTGGATCGAGAGCGCCGGAAATGGCCATCTGTTCGATCAGGCCCGGATTGTATTTTGTCGACACGAAGCCGATCAGGCTGCGGATTCTCAGCGCATGATCGACGAGGGCGCGCAGCTCTCCGTCACTGCGCGCACCGCCCGCTGTTTCGAGTATGCGGCCCTGTAGCCCGCTATCGACGAGGTGGCGGTCAAGCGCGGCCTGGTCCTTGAGATAGACTTCGCTGCGGCCTTTCGCGACTTTATAAAGCGGTGGCTGAGCGATGAAGAGGTGGCCGCTGCGGATGATTTCCGGCATCTGGCGATGGAAGAAGGTGAGCAGCAGGGTGCGGATATGCGCGCCGTCGACATCGGCATCGGTCATGATCACGATCTTGTGATAGCGCAGCTTTTCCAGGTTGAAATCGTCGCGGATGCCAGTGCCCATCGCCTGGATCAGTGTGCCGACTTCCTTTGAGGAAATGATCCGGTCAAAACGGGCGCGCTCTACATTCAGGATCTTGCCCTTGAGCGGAAGGATGGCCTGGGTCTTTCGGTCGCGCCCCTGTTTTGCAGAACCTCCGGCGGAATCACCCTCCACCAGAAACAGTTCACATTTGGCGGGGTCCCGTTCCTGGCAATCGGCCAGTTTTCCGGGAAGGCTGGCGATATCCAGCGCGCCTTTGCGGCGAGTCAGCTCGCGGGCCTTGCGCGCCGCTTCGCGTGCGGCGGCGGCGTCAATTATCTTGTGCACGATGGATTTGGCGATGGCCGGGTTTTCTTCCAGCCATTCGCTCATTTTATCGCCCATCAGGCTTTCCAGAGGCTGACGAACTTCGGAGCTGACCAGCTTGTCCTTGGTCTGCGATGAGAATTTGGGATCGGGCAGTTTGACCGAGACGATCGCGGTCAGCCCCTCACGCGTGTCCTCACCCGAAATCGAGATCTTTTCCTTCTTCGCCAGACCAGAGCGTTCTGTGTAATTGTTGATCGTGCGGGTCAGCGCGGCACGAAACGCGGCAAGGTGCGTTCCGCCGTCGCGCTGCGGGATGTTGTTGGTGAAGCACAGAACGTTTTCGTAATAGGAATCGTTCCATTCGAGCGAGACCTCGATGGCGATCCCGTCCCTGTCTGCAAGAATCGCGATCGGCTCCATCATCGCCTGCTTGTTGCGATCCAGATACTGGACGAAGGCAGCGATGCCGCCCTCATAATAAAGATCATGTTCGGCAATTTCGGCATGGCGCTTGTCGCGCAGCAAGATGTGCACACCGGAATTGAGGAAGGCGAGCTCGCGGTAACGGTGCTCCAGCTTCTCGAAATCGAACTCGGTGACGTTCTTGAATGTGTCAGTAGAGGCCAGGAAGGTCACGCGGGTGCCCTTTTTTCCGGCTGGGGCATCGCCTTTCACGACCAGCGGCCCAACCGCGTCGCCGTGCTCGAAACGCATCCAGTGTTCCTTGCCGTCGCGCCAGATCGTCAGCTCCATCCACTCGGACAAGGCATTGACCACCGAAACACCCACGCCGTGAAGGCCACCCGAAACCTTGTAGGCGTTGTCGTCGGACGTGTTATCGAATTTGCCGCCAGCGTGCAGCTGGGTCATGATCACTTCGGCTGCGGAGATGCCTTCGCCGGCATGAATGCCGGTGGGAATGCCGCGGCCATTATCCTCGACAGAAACGGAACCGTCGGGGTTCAGTTCGACCAGAACCAGATCGCAATGACCGGCAAGCGCCTCGTCGATCGCATTGTCCGATACTTCGAACACCATGTGGTGCAGGCCAGAGCCGTCATCGGTATCGCCGATATACATGCCAGGCCGCTTGCGAACTGCATCTAGGCCCTTGAGAACCTTGATCGATTCTGCATCGTAATTTCCAGTGACGCCTTCAGGGGTGTCCGGGCCATTTTCCGTTTCAATTGTCATGCTGAGTATATAGGCTCTGCGGGGGGCTTACCCAAGCGCAACCGGGCTTGGGGTTGCGCTTTTCCACAATCGAAGATGCACATTCGTGGAACGTTCGGAAATTGGGCGGCGCGCAAAACGCCGCCCTTTGTTATCCGGCCCTGTGCTCAGGCAAGGGTGATGGCAAATGCCAGGCCGCTTGCGGTCAGAGCTGCGAGAAAGCCGAACGCATTTTCAAGTACGCGCTGCATTGTCGTTCTCCTGTACTACCGCGAATATGCGAGCGAGTATCCGCTCTTCGCACCTGCAACATAGTAAGGTTAGTAATTTTCGCAAATGCAAATGTTCGAAACGTGCTTGCAAAATTTGCAACTTGCCGGAAGGTGCCGCGTAATCTTTCGTATCTGTCCAGGCCTGCGTCTGGACAGAAAACCCGCCCGCGACTAACGCCTCGCCATGAGCAACCAGCACTCGGAATCGGTCCTGATCGTGGACTTTGGCAGCCAGGTAACCCAGCTGATCGCGCGGCGCGTGCGTGAAGCGGGCGTATATTCAGAGATCGCACCCTTTTCCGGGGCTGAGGAAGCCTTTGCGCGGATGCGGCCCAAGGGCATCATCCTGTCGGGAGGGCCAGCCTCGGTAACCGACGCACAAGGGCCGCGCATTCCCGATGTAATCCTGCAAAGCGGGTTGCCGATGCTGGGTATCTGCTACGGCCAACAGGCGCTGATGCAGCAGTTGGGCGGCCGCGTTCTGGAAGGCGATGCCGGGGAATTTGGCCGCGCCTTCATCGACATCGCTGAAGAATGCATCCTGTTCGACGGACTGTGGAAGCGTGGCGAGAAGCATCAGGTCTGGATGAGCCATGGCGACAAGGTGACGCAGCTTGCCGATGGCTTCCGCCCGGTTGCCTCAAGCGCCGGCGCGCCCTTTGCGGTCATCGCCGACGATGCGCGCCGTATTTATGCCATGCAGTTTCATCCCGAGGTGGTGCACACGCCGGACGGCGCGAAGCTGCTAAAGAATTTCGTGCGCCATGTCTGCGGTCTTTCCGGCGACTGGACGATGGCCGAATTCCGCAAGACCAAGATTGATGAGATTCGCGCACAAGTGGGCGACGGCAAAGTGATTTGCGGGCTGTCTGGCGGGGTCGATTCCGCTGTTGCTGCGGTGCTGATCCACGAGGCAATCGGTGATCAGCTGACATGCGTATATGTCGATCATGGGCTTATGCGGCTGGGCGAATCCGAGCAGGTGGTTTCGCTGTTTCGCGGGCATTACAATATCCCGCTTGTCCATGTGGATACTTCTACCCTGTTCCTGAGGGGGCTGGAAGGCGTTACCGATCCAGAGAAGAAGCGCAAGTTCATCGGCAAGACCTTCATCGACGTTTTCGAAGGCGAGGCAAAGACGATTGGCGGGGCTGATTTCCTGGCACAAGGCACGCTCTATCCCGACGTGATCGAGAGCGTCTCCTTTACTGGCGGGCCGTCCGTTACGATCAAGAGCCACCACAATGTTGGCGGATTGCCCGATCGCATGAACATGCAGCTGGTCGAGCCGCTGCGCGAGCTGTTCAAGGACGAGGTGCGCGAACTGGGCCGCGAGCTTGGCCTGCCCGATGTTTTCGTTGGCCGCCATCCTTTTCCGGGGCCGGGCCTTGCGATCCGCATTCCCGGTGAAGTGACGCGCGAACGCTGCGACGTGTTGCGCCGCGCCGATGCGATTTATCTCGAGGAAATCCGCAATGCGGGCCTTTACGATGCGATCTGGCAGGCCTTTGCCGTGTTGCTTCCGGTAAAGACCGTGGGGGTGATGGGGGACGCGCGGACATACGATAACGTCTGCGCCCTTCGCGCCGTGACATCGACCGACGGCATGACCGCCGACATATATCCCTTCGATGCCGCGTTCCTCAGTCAAGTGGCGACCCGGATCATCAATGAAGTCAAAGGCATCAACCGCGTGGTCTATGACTATACGTCAAAGCCGCCCGGTACGATCGAGTGGGAGTAGGGCTTCGGTCCCACGCAACCCTGCCGCCTTTGCAGCAAAGGGAAGCCCCAAAGTCGTTAAGGTTGGCATCGCGCTCTAATACCCGGGCGGCGAAGTGTTTTTCGGGATTTACAGCGCGGCCAACCCGTCCGATACAGTATGCCAAATCAAAATGGGAGAATCCGGATGCCAAAGTTCAAGATGCTCGTCTTTTCCGATGCGGCCAAGGGCGGGGACGAAGCGAACTACAACAAGTGGTACAATGAGCAGCACATTCCTGACGTGTGCCGTGTCGATGGATTTACAGGCGCGCAGCGTTTCAAGATCGACGAGGAAGCCTCGGACCAGAAAATCTCGAGCTACCTCGCCATCTACGAGTTGGAAGCCGCTAGTCCTGAGGCGGCAATCGCCAATCTCAGATTGAAAGTCGGCACTGACGAGATGATCATGACGGATGATATCGATATCGATAATGCGAAGATCATGGTCTACGAGCAGATCAGCGAGCCTTACACGGCCTGATTACCAGTTATTGCCCGCTTCGATCGCCCGCTGCTCGGCGGGCGTCGATT
>JAHRVR010000015.1 GCA_019090585.1 Sphingomonadaceae bacterium | reverse complement strand
TCTGAAGGCTTCCGCCCCGGTCTGTTGAACCGACCGGGCGGTGCATCCGGGCCGGGCACTTACGTTGTGCCGTTCGAGCTGGAAACCGATGAAGTCAAGAACTACGAATTTGGTTGGAAGATGGATTTGCTTGACCGCCAGCTGCGTTTCAACGGCAGCGCGTTCTATGTCGATATCAGCAGGCTGCAGACGACCATCTTCGATCCGAGCATCGTCAACCTGTTCTTCTCGGACAATGCGGCTGATGCCCGGATTTATGGCATGGAAGGTGATTTCACGATTGCGCCATACTCACTTGAGGGCTTCACACTTGCCGCGGCCTTCTCGTTCCTCGACACCACGATCACCAAAGTTCTGACGCCGACTAACGACGTGATCGAGGGGGGAGACCTGGCCTTCGCGCCAAAGTTTCAGGGCAACCTGCGCATGCGCTATGAGTGGGATCTGAACGATACGCTGCGCGCCCATGTGCAGCCGCAGGTCGTATATTCGTCCTCGAAGTACACCGACATTATTGAGATCAACAAGCTCAAGCTCAACAGCTATACGACTGTTGCGCTTAGTGCCGGGATCAAGTCTGAAAATTGGGGCTTTGAAGTGTTCGCGGACAACCTTTTCGACGAGCGCGCAGAGCTTTCGGGTAACTTCGTGTACGATCGTGCACGGATCATCACCAATCGCCCCCGGACGATCGGTTTCAGGGTCTCGTACGGCTACTAGGCTGCGGTATATGCAATCGATGCGGCGGGCAGGCTCTGAGATCTCTTCAGGGTCTTGTCCGCCGTTTCGCATTTCTGGCATGGTCTGGGTATGAGCAAAACGAACGAGCAGTCCGGCCAGATGCTTGCGAGCGCGCAAGGCGCATTGCAGGGTGGGCGTTTTGGCGACGCACTTGAACTGGCGGAAACATTGCTTGGGAAGTCCCCGGATGATCCCGATGCGCTCTACATCGCAGCCGTCGCAAGCCGCTATGCCGAGGAATTCGACAAGGCGCGCGGCTTTCTCTTGCGATTGCACGCCGCCTCGCCAGAGTTTGGGCGTGCATGGCAGGAAGAAGGACATCTGGCCCGCGCACAAGGCAAAGTTGAAATGGCGCTTTCAGCTTACGCCCGAGCGGTCAGGTTCAACCCGGCACTAGAGGCCGCCTGGCGCGCGCAAGTTGAGCTGTTCGCCAACACAGGCCGGCCGGCGCAGGCGGCACAGGCGCAAGCCCAGGTCAAACGTCTTGCCGATCTGCCTCGCGAGCTTATCGCCGTGACGAATCATTTGCACGAAAGCCGGTTGCTGCGGGCCGAGGAAATCTGCCGGCACTTCCTGCGCGCAAATCCGAAACATGTCGAAGCCATGCGGTTGCTTGCCGAGATTGGAATGCGTTTGGGCGTGCTCGACGATGCCGAATTTCTGCTGGAGAGCGCATCTGCATTCGAGCCGGGCAACATTCAGGTCCGACTCGACTACATCGAAGCGCTGCGCCGTCGGCAAAACTTCGCGGCATCACGTGAGCAGGCCGAACAGCTTTATATGCAAGATCCCGCGAGCCCGCTTTTCCAGTCGAACCTTGCAATCGAATCAATGCAGACCGGCGACTATCCACGGGCCTTCGAGTTGTTCGAGGCGGTCCTAGACAAACTGCCGAACGACGCCGCCACACTAACATCCATGGGCCATGCCCTGAAAACAACCGGCCAGCATGATGAAGCGGTCGAGGCCTATCGCCGCGCATTCACGGCAATGCCGAACCATGGCGATGCATACTATGCGCTCGCGAACCTCAAGACCTATCAATTTACCGAAGACGAGATCGCTGCAATGCGAGAACGCGTTGAACGTCCCGACCTGGCTTTCATGGATAGCGTGCACATGTCCTTCGCGCTCGGCAAGGCGCATGAGGATCGCCATGAGTTCGAACAATCGTTCTACTTCTATGAAATGGGTAACCGCCTGAAACGGCGGCAGACGCGCTATGATGCGGACAAGATGACGGCCGAGCTGCGTTTGCAGGCCGAACATTGCGGCGCGGAACTGTTCGCCCAAAAAGCGGGAATGGGCCATGACGCACCCGACCCGGTTTTCATTGTCGGATTGCCACGTGCGGGCTCGACTCTGCTGGAACAGATTCTGGCCTCCCACAGCCAGATTGACGGCACGCTGGAGCTGCCCAATATCCTTGCGTTCGCGCACAAGTTGCGCGGTCGTCGGGCGGGTCAGACACTTTATCCGCAAGTGTTGAATGACCTTGGGGCCGAGCAACTTTCGCAGATGGGGCGAGACTATATTGATGGGACCAGCATTCATCGCAAGGGAGCGCCGTTCTTCATAGACAAAATGCCGAACAACTTTCGGCACATTGCGCTCATCCACCTGATCCTGCCGAGCGCAAAGATTATCGATGCGCGCCGCGAGCCGATGGATTGTTGTTTTTCAGGCTTCAAGCAACTTTTCGCCGAAGGGCAGGAGTTCACATACGGACAGCGCGAAGTCGGCCAGTATTACCGGGACTACGTCAATCTCATGGATCATTGGGACGCGGTTCTGCCGGGCAGGATTCTACGTGTGCAGCATGAAGACGTGCTTGATGATCTTGAAGGACAAGTCCGGCGCATGCTCGGATATCTGGATCTGCCATTCGAGCAGCAATGCCTTGATTTCCACCGGACCGAGCGCGCCGTTCGCACCGCCAGCTCAGAACAGGTCCGCCAACCTATCAACAGATCAGGGCAGGGGAGCTGGAAACCCTATGACCCATGGCTGAAACCCCTGCGTGAAGCGCTTGGGCCGCTGGTCTGAACTACAGGCCAATCATTGCACCGCCCCATCGGAGGAAGCCACGGCAGATACAGATTGGTGCAGGTGGAAAGGAACGGCAGGCCGCGTGCGCGCCACGCCCCATGAAAATCAGTCTTTGACGAGCAGCATTGCGCCAGCCAGTGGTCCACCCGCGGTTGAAGTCGCGATAACATCGGGAACGCCCGCAACCTGGCGTTCGCCGGCGCGGCCCCACATCTGGGTGCAGGCCTCATGAACCGCACCGTAGGCATGCAATCGCCCGGCCGACATCGAGCCGCCACTTGTGTTGACAGGCAATTCACCCTCGAGCGCGATGCGTTTGCCGCCTTCTATGAAAGCGCCCGCTTCGAAGCGTTCACAAAAACCGAAGTTCTCCAGCCAATTGATCGTGTGAAAACTGAATCCGTCGTAGAGCAGAGCAATGCGCACATCCTTGGGTTTCAGATCGGTGCGCGACCACATCATTTCCGCCACCGCGGGCTGGGCCTGCGTGGCGAGGGCATCGAGCTGGCTCCAATTGTTCCGGTAATGCATATTGGTCCCGATTGCCTCGATCCGAACAGGAGGATTAGGCAGATCACGAGCGACATCCATACGAGAGACGATGATCGCGGTTGAACCGTCGCAGGGCACATCACAGTCAAACAGGCGAAGCGGGGTCGCGATGATCGGGGCGGCCAGATAGTCGTCCAGTGTTATTGGCGTGCGATAGATGGCCTTGGGATTGAGGGCTGCATTGCGGCGCTGGTTGATAGAAATCTGTGCGATCTGTTCAGTCGTGATGCCCGACTCGTGGACATAGCGATTGAAATACAGAGCCTGCTGCATCGCCGCGGCATAATTATAATAGGGCGCAAACCACGCAAGCGGCCCTTGTGCTCGCTTGCCTTCGTGCAACAGAGAATTCGCAAACGAGGCCTTGCGTGCGGTAGCTTCATAGACAGTGCGAAAGATCAGAACATTTCGGCAAAGCCCGCTGTTTATCGCGCCAATGGCCTCGAAAATAGCACCGTATTGCCCCGGCATTTCCATCCCGCCGCAATACCACCCCAGCTTCAGACGAAGCGCATCCTGCAGGCCGGGCGCCCCGACCGGTGAGAAGCCCGTGTTCACATCCATACTGCCAGGCCAGGTTGCCAGCCCGTCAATATCTGCACGTGTCAGCCCGGCATCGGCTATGGCTTCGAGAGCCGCATCGACAGTGAGTTCGAGCGCGGACTTGGTGGCGCCGCGCGATACTTCCGATTGCCCAATACCGGTTATGGCGCAGTTTTTCTCAGGGTATTGCGTGTTCATAAGCCGGCGTCATCCTGCGCTGTCAGGTTCGAACAGGGGCGTCCAGACATCCTCGTGGCGTTCAAACAGAACCCTCACGGGCATACCGAACCGGACGTCCTCAGCCTCGCAATTGACGATATTGGTTGCCAGCCGAACATCGTCCTGTTCCTCAATCGTGACCAGCGCCAGGACATAGGGAACCCGCAATTCCGGGACCCATTGCTTATGAACCACGGTGAAAGTCTCGACAGTCCCACGCCCCGAAACCGGTTGCGGTTCGACATCGCGGCCATCGCACTCCGGGCAGAAATTCACCGGTGGATGAACATAATAGCCACAATCGCCGCACTTATGGATGAGCAGCTCGCCATTTTGGCCTCCGGTCCAGAAGGCCTTGTTGTCAAGATCAAGCTGGGGCAGTGCGCGAGGCGGTATCTGTGTGGACATTGGCTTCACCCTCTACTGGTTTGCTTTTTCCTGTTTGTGGCCGCTCTGGCCTCCATGATTTCGTAAACCAGAGCTCAAAAAGGGATCGACCAGTGCCTGCAATGGGGCGCCGTTCGGCCGCTATGAGTTTACTGGCTACTCTTTGGGCCTAAGTGATGTCCTTGACGGCGCGCATGACCATTTCGCGCTGAATCTCCGAGGGGCCTTCGAATAGCTCGAACACCTGGACGTCGCGCAAGAGGCGCTCCACGACCGCTCCCTTTGCGATGCCGTAAACGCCGTGAACAGATACAGCCATGCGGGCCACTTTGAGGGCGGCATTGGTGACGAAAAGCTTCGTCGTCGCAAGCTCGGTAATCGCGTCCGCACCCTGGTCCTTGGATGTCGCAGCCCAGTATACCATCTGGCGCGATGCTTCGATAAGGGCGACCATTTCCGCGATCAGATAATGGATTGACTGGAAGTCTATGATGGGATGGCCCTGCTGAACACGTTGTCTGGCGTAACGAGTCGCTTCTTCCAGGCAGGCCTGCATCAGGCCGACGCATATGGAGCAAATGCCGATCTTGCCAATCGGCATGACCTTACGCAGAACTGATGTCTTGATACCCGTCTTGCCGCCAAGAAGGTTCTCCTCGGGTACAAACACGTTGTCGAAGTTCAGCTCGTTGAGCTCCGTTCCGCGAAGACCCATGATTTCTATCGGCGCACCGACGTGAAATCCGGGCGCTGTCGTCGGCATGAGAAACATGCTGAGCCCATCATCGGGGTCTCTCGCATAGATAACGCCAATGTCAGCACTGGCGGCATTGCTGATCCACATTTTGTTGCCGCTGATGGACCATCCGCCGTCAACCTTCTTAGCCCGTGTGGTCATCATCTTGATGTCGCTGCCGGTCTGCGGCTCGGTGAAAGCCATGAAGCCTGACTTGGTGCCATTCAACAACTGGGGAACCCATTCCTCGGCCTGCGAAGGCGTTGCACTTTCAAGGAGAATGCCCGCTACCAGAAGGTTCACCTGGAGATAAACGCCCATCACCGGCATCACTCTGCCAATTTCTTCCTGCAACACTGACCAGGCCAGAAAGGAGCCGTCCTCACCGCCAACGTCCGAAGAAAATGGCAAGCCGAACGCGCCAATATCGGCAAGTATGGGTCTGACAGAGTCTGGTATCATTTCGCCATCGTCGACCTTCACGGCCAAATCCGTGAAATGCCGTTCCGCCATGCGCCGGACGGAAGTTCTGAAGGTTTCCAATTCCTCTGGAAGTGTCGAATGCATACCCAATCCTCTCATTGCCGCACTGGTTCCACGCAAGCGATTTCGATCTACCGCAGTTTGCGGCAATGCGAATCGCAGGGGAACTGCCACGGGGGCGTAATTTTCCGGTTTATGTGTGGACCGCCCGTGTTGGGCAAGGAGTAATTGGACGTGCTTTTGCGCTCATGGTCAGGTTCATTCGTGTGTCCGGCCTGCTCGTGCTGTGCAGTGGAGCGCAGGCGATGATGGTGTCCGTGGCAACGCGCATCATCGGAAATTCGCGCCGGGCTGGTGCGATGTCAGACAGTCTGATAGATCGCCGCAAGGGATTTGATTTGGCTCAGGCCTATCCATAATAAAAATGCGAGGGGAGTGCGGCGAATGGGCCGACTGGACGGAAAAGTTGCGATCATCACGGGCGCGGCAAGCGGCATGGGCAGAGAATCTGCGCTACTCTTCGCTCGCGAAGGTGCAAAAGTCATCGCCGCCGACCTGAATGTCGAAGGCGGCGAAGAAACAGCGGTTCTTGCCAGCAAATCGGGCGGGCACTGTATATTTCAGCGAACCGATGTCTCTTCCGAAGATGACGTTGCAAGCCTTGTGAAGCGCGCGAGTGACGAATTTGGCCGCCTCGACATCCTCTTCAACAACGCCGGCCTCATCGGCGCGGTCGGCCCGCTTGAAAACATCGAGGCTGACGATTGGGACCGCACCCAGGCCGTGCTTTTGCGCGGCGCCTATCTCGGAATAAAGCATGCGGCTCCCGTCCTGCGAGCCAGTGGCGGAGGGGCCATTATTTCGACGTCATCAGTCTCCGGGTTTTATGCCTATCCGAACTTACACGCATATGGTTCTGCCAAGGCTGGGCTTATCCAGTTAACGAAGTCGACCGCAATTCAGTACGGCCAAGATTCCATTCGCGTAAACTGCATTTCTCCGGGCAACATCGTGACTCCAATTATTGGTGGTCTACAGGGGCTGGACGCCGAAGCGGTGGAGAAAAAATTTGGTGGTACCCAGCCTATCCCACGTCCCGGCGTGGCAAACGACATCGCGCAAGCAGCATTATTCCTCGCTAGCGACGAGGCAGGCTTCATAACCGGCCATAATCTTGTTGTCGATGGCGGTATGACTTTGGGAATGGGGCTTCGGTCCCCTCCGCCCGACTTGACCCAACCGCAGACGGGCGCCCGCTTCGTAGGGCCATCTTTCGGTCCGGACTGACCATGCTGCGCCGCCATGAGCAGCCGGAAAGATCCTTGCCGAGCGAATGCCGGAGCGCCCGGACGGAAGGAGTTTAAGGCTAGATGAGCAGTCTGGGTGAACTACCAGTCCAAGTAGGGCCGCTGTCTGATGAACTTACTTACGGCCGGCTTATCAGGGGTCTTCGCGCGCAGGATATCAAATTGCCTGAGATTCGGGCAGAACTGCGCCGGCTCTGGATCGAATACGGGCTTATCGTCTTTCGCGGCTCGCGGGTCACGCCGGAGTTTCAGGTCGATCTGAGCGAGGTGTTCGGGGAATCGGAGATACACCCTGTGGCTTCATTCCAGCATCCCGAGATTGAAAAGCTCATTCGTATAACCACCGACACGAGCGGTGATGACGAGGATCTCATCGAGGTGGACGGAAATGTCGTTGCCGGCTGGATCCCCTGGCACAAGGACATCGTTTTTACCGAGCGGCTCAATCACGGCGGCATCCTCCATGCGACCAAGATCGTCAGCAGCGGCGGAGAAACTGGCTATCTTGACCAGATCGAAGCATATGAGCGCCTCTCTCCCAGGATGCAGCGGGCCGTCGAAGACCTGGAGGTTGTTTACCACGTTACGCCAATCGACGAATCTTCGTTCTACGCCGATGAGAAGGTTCGCTATCTGAAGGTGGGCGCTCCTCTGCGCGCGATGTTGGAACGCGATTGGCCTCGTGTCGTTCACCCGCTTGTTATCAAGCAGCCGGGCACGGAGAGGAAGCTGTTGAATTACTCGCCGCTTTGGGCGCAGCATGTTGTGGGCATGGACAGGGACGAAAGCGATGCTCTCCTGCAAGAGCTGTCGGCTTTCTTGTGGAACATCCCGGCCTATTATCACGAGTGGGAACCAGACGACATGGTTCTGTGGGACAACTGGCGCATGCTTCACCGGGTCATGCCCGCCCCCTTTGACGAGGTGCGCGTTGTAGAACGAACGACTATCAGCGGGGATTACGGCTTCGGCCGCATTCTGTAACAACCGCGCCGGTTCGCGCATGTTGGAGGGTTACATTATGCTCGGAGCGCGGCGTCATGCTTGCCGATGATGCTTTCGTGCAATAAGCTTTCTATCAAGAAGCAATGCAACAAGATGGAGTAGGCCGTAATGTTAATGCCCTATGGATCGTCGCAGCATGTGAAACTCGTGACCAAGGTTGGAAATGGTGACGGCAAATCACCTATTAAGATTGACCGCTTCAGCCCAAAGAATGTCACTTTCAAGGTTTCGCCACCTTCGCCAGGCGGTGGTGGCAAGCCACCGCAAAACTGAACGATATCGGAAAGCGCTCCCTACATTTTGCGTTTAGCGGCAAGGCTTTCCGATAGTTTTCTTATTTCCGCAGAGATTTAGTGCGTGCTCGGCATGAGTTGGGCTGCTGCTTAACATAATGTCTTGAAATGGCACCGTTCCAAATCGGCAATTGCGTTCCAGAGCCGAGAGCATAGCTCTTCGGGCGAGTCGTCGATCAATCTGCATACCCCATATCAGATGGGCGGCGGCTCACCCGCGCGCACGTAGCGGGATATTCTGCGCCCGCCCGCAGCTTCGTTTAGCGCAGGGTGCTGCTCACCGGCGAGGGCTATAGGGCAAATTCACAATCTATTGCGAGACTGCAACGCTTGGCCAAGGACGAGGTGATCGACTGGATCGCCTTCTACAATGATCTCCTCGACAGCCCGGCGACTTCGAATCTGGAAACAGAGTAGCCCCGATGGAGTGGGCTAGCGATTTGAACTTTGCAGGATCAATTCGGCTGCGCGCCATCCGATTGCCATGATCGGCCCGTTGGTGTTGGCTGATACCATGGTCGGCAGAACCCCGCCATCAACGACGCGCAAGTTGGATACGCCGCGCACACGCAGCTGCTCGTCCAGGACTGCACGTTCATCGCTGCCCATCCGCGTCGTGCCGCAAGCGTGGAATCCGGCCTGACCTTTGCTACGAAAAGCATCGAGAATGTCGCGATCGCTTTCAATCGATGGCCCGGGAAGCGTTTCCTCGCCCAGAACGTCGCGCAAGGCTGGCTGGCTGGCCCATTTGCGCTGCATCCGGAACATGGCGAGTGTTACCTGTTGATCGTAAGGATCGCTCAGATAGTTGGGGCAGATCGTCGTTCCGTCGGCTGCATTGGCCGAACGGATGTGTACAGAACCCTTGCTTCGCGAACGCAAGGGGTAGCCAAACATATGAATCGAATGGGCGCTGTCTGTTGTGACTTTGTCTTCCCAGTTGAGCGCCAGCGAGTAGGGCGCAAACAGCACTTCGGCATCGGGTCGGGCAAGCGATGGGTCGGTCTTGATGAAGGCTCCGACATTATAGCTGCCCCCAGCCATCGGGCCGGACCGCGTGAGATAATAGCGAAGACCGTTTAGATACATCCGCCAGCCACGAAATTCCGGGTTCTGGCTCCATGGCTTGAGCAAATTGAACTGCATCATCAACAAGCGATGCTCAAGCATGTTCTCACCGACTTCGGGGCTTTCGTGGACAAGTGCAATGCCCAGCGCAGCTAGCCTCGCACCATCACCAATGCCCGATCGTTCGAGAATCTGGGGTGACGACAATGCGCCTGCTGCCAGAATAATTTCACCTTGGGTGTGATACTCAATATCTGCGCCATTGCGCGTGCCGACCAAACCAACCGCGCGTTTACCTTCAAACAGCACCCGGTCGATAGTGACGCCGGTGTGCACTTCGAGATTGGGGCGCTTGCGAGCCGGTTTGAGAAAAGCCTCGGCAGCACTTTGGCGCCGCCCCTTGTGAATTGTGCGGGTGGGGTAGCCGACCCCTTCCTGATCGGCGTGGTTGAGATCCTCGACACGCGGAATGCCCAGCTCTTCACCCGCGTTGATAAATGCTTCGGTGAGCGGCGTGGCATCCTGGTCAAAGCCGATGTCGAGCGGACCGCCTTGAACACGATCACCGCCAGGAACCTCGTGATTCTCGATCGAACGAAAGGCGCGGCCGATGTCGGCCCAGCCCCAGCCATGCAGGCCCATCCGTTCCCACTCGTTGTAATCTTCGGGATGGCCGCGAAAATAGACCATACCGTTTACAGAAGAGGAGCCGCCCAGTGTCTTGCCGCGAATCCAGTATTCCGAGGGCATGTCGCCTTCGGCCTCGGTGTTGAAAAACCACATGTGGCGCGGGTCTTCGAACAGCTTGGCCATGCCCTTTGGCATATGCAGCAAGGGATGGCTGTCGCGCGGGCCAGCTTCGAGCAACAACACGCGGTGTCGGCCATCTGCACTCAGCCGATCTGCCAGAACGCAGCCAGCCGAGCCGGCGCCAACAATGATATAGTCAAAAGCCATGGGACTACTTAAGAAAACGGTCAAAGAAATCAATCGCTGCGCCGATACTCAGCGCGCGCCCGTCCGGTTTGTATCAGTCAAGCTGGTCGATTGGAATTGAAACCATCTCTTTGGGTTCACCTGCACTGCGATAGGCATGTTGGATCAATGTGTTGGGATGATAAACATCGTAGCCCGTGAACTGGACGATGCAATAGGCCCGCGGTGCTATCTTCGCCGCGTCATACACCGCATTGAACTGCATCATCTTTTCGAAGGTGCGCACTGTAACTTGCGGCGCACCGTCCATCAGCAATTGCCCGGTCTTGGCAAACCAGCCGGTCGAATCTTCAACCATCACCGGGTCGAGCGGCATGGGAGTAAAGCCGTCATCGCGTGCGCCACCCATCGGGGCATAGCGTTCTTCAGGTTCCTTGCCTGAAGCACGGGCGCGGCGATAATCGATGAGATAGCTCTTGATCGCCTGATATTCGGTCTCGCGATTGAGCGAGCGGATCCAGAAATCACCGTCAAGGATAGGGGTCTGGGCAACACAGGCCTTGATGCGCATATCATCGGCAGCGGCGTGAGTGACGATGCCGCCGCCAAAGCTACATCCCCAGACACCGATGCTGCCGGGATCCACTCCGGGCTGGGTTTCCAGCCAATCAACCGCGCTACGGATATCCTCGACCTCATCAAGCGGATCGACATGGCCGCGCGGCTCTCCGCCACTGCCGCCAAAGCAGCGATAGTCTATCGCCAATGCGACATAGCCGGCCTCAGCAAACAGCCTTCCTTCCTCGACCAGGCTGATCCGATTAATGGTAAAGCCGTGTCCCAGCACGATTGCGGGATAAGACCCTTCCGGATCGAAGCCGTCAGGCAGCGTGAGGTCGCCCTCACACTGGACGCCTTCTGACAGGAAATGGACGATGTGCGTGGTGACCATGGTTACCTCAGTCAAATCGGACGCGGAGAGATGCGGGGCCTCGTAGCATGAAACCACCCACCTCTGGGGCAGGATAGGCATCATCGGCGCGAAGCTTCGGAAAACGATCAAGCAACAGGCTCAGCGCGATCTCCATTTCTGCCCGGGCAAGATGCTGGCCAAGGCAGATATGGGGGCCAAGGCCAAAGGCGGAATGACCTCGGGTGCCGCGGGAAATGTCAAACTCGTCGGGCCGGTCAAACATGGCAGGGTCGCGGTTCAGGGCCGGCAGGACAACGCCGACATGATCGCCCGGCTCGATTTTGACACCGCATACTTCAAGCGGCTGTTTGGGCGTTCGCGATAGTAGCATCACAGGTGGATTCCAGCGCAGGCCTTCTTCGATTGCCTTGGGAATCAGGCTCCGGTCCTGCCGTAGCGTTTCGAGCTGATCGGGATGCATGAGCAGGCCTGCCAGGACTGTCGAAAAACCATTATAGCTGGTGTCTCCAGCAGCGTTCATCAGCTGGCGGAAGAAACCGAACACCACACTGTCGGGAACGGGTTCGCCGTCAATCTCGGCATTGGCGATCATTGACATCAGATCATCTTCACGCGGGGCTGCGCGCCGGTTTGCTACCACCATTTCAAGATAGTGCTGAAGGTTTGCGATAGCTTCATCGCCGCGTGCCTTGTCGAAAGTTACGAGAAGCTGTCCAAAGGCGAGCCTGTGAAAGACCTGCCGATCAACTGGTGGCAGGTCCAAAAGCTCATGAATGAAATGAAATGGAAAGTTCAAAGTGAACTCACTTACCAGTTCTGCATGTCCGCGTTCTTCAAAAGTGTCGATGACCGCGTCGATCACACGCGGAATCATGCCATCTTTCCATTGCTTGATCATGCCCGGCCCGAATGACTGCTGAAACATGCGGCGATAAATCGCATGTTCGGGATTATCCATGGTCGTAATCGATCTGCCAAAGAAGACGCCTATGCTGTTGACATAGACCGAATTTGACCAATTATCCGTGTCGTTCAAGATCGCCTTGCCGACCTCGTGGCCCAGGACTGCCACTTGCCTGAGATGTTTCGTCGTGAGGTCGGGCGCCAATCCAAAATGCACGCGAAGATCGCCATCAAATACGGGGCTTTCTGCTCGCAGGCGATGAAACTCGGGGTGCACATCTGTGACCGCACCCTCGCCACCCAGCTCCCTGGCCGCTGTAAACGGGTTGTAATCGACGTCCGCAAAATCGCGGATCCTGGGCAATGACTCGCCGCCCATCCAAGCCTCTCCATAGTATCGTGCGCGCGCTGACGAATCAGCTGTTATCTGGCCATAAGATCACAACATGGCCTGTCAGGCATTATCTTTCTGACTTTGGCGCGCAGGGCCACGCGATGCCCAGCCCATCAAACTGCAATGCAGCCAGCGCCACCGAGGGTGCTTTGGGAATAAAATGGATAATCTGGAAGTGGTGGCGGACAGGGTGGGATTCGAACCCACGGTGGGCTTACACCCACGCCGGTTTTCAAGACCGGTGCATTCGACCACTCTGCCACCTGTCCGCTTCGCTTGCGGCTAGCGCCAAGGCAGCCAAGCTGCAAGCTGAACTTTTTCGTGCCGACAATTATATGCGTATTATGTGATTGAGTGATGAATTCCACGATTTTCGGGCCGGGCGGTCATTCACAAGCAACTGGGTCTGTGCGATATTCGCGCCTATGACGACTTTCCGATTTCGACTGTGTGCCGCGCTGGCGGCAATGATTGTTTCGCTGGCGACAATGCCTGTACCGCCTATGCAGGCCCAAACGGTGAGCGAGGCGGGGTTTCAGGCTTATCTCCAACTGGCTGCCGCGCGAGCGCGTAGCGAAGGCGTGAGCGAGGCAACTATCTCTCGCACATTGTCGGGGCTGACAATGAATCCCAGAGTTATTCGGCTTGATACCGGGCAGCCGGGGCGCCGATCAACTCCGCCGCCAATGGCGCCTTACTTGCGCCGGCATGTCAATAATACGCGCATCAATGGCGGCCGTGCAAAATTGCGCCAATTGGCCGGGATATTGCCCGCCATAGAAGGGCGCTATGGAGTCCCTCGGCAAATTCTGGCTGCCATATGGGGCCATGAAACCAATTACGGCAGTTACACCGGAGATTTTGACCTTGCCAGGTCGCTTGCGACGCTTGCCTACGAGGGGCGCCGACGCGAACTGTTCGAGGGTGAGTTTATCGCCATGATGAAAATGATTGACCGGGGCGTGCCGCCATACAAACTCAAGGGAAGCTGGGCGGGCGCATTCGGCAATCCGCAGTTTCTTCCCAGTGTCTATCTTACGACGGCTGCAGATGGTGATGGCGACGGCGACACTGATATCTGGAGCTCTCCGGCTGATACGCTTGCATCGATCGCCAATTATTTCGTCAGAGCCGGTTGGCGCGGGGGTCAGCCCTGGGGTGTTCGCGCCGCGCTTCCATCCCGGCTCGACATCAAGCGGTTTTCGCCGGGGCTTTCCGCACCATCGTGCGCACGGGTTCATGAACGCCACTCTACATGGAAAAAGGTGAGGGACTGGCGCGCACTGGGCGTGCGGTCTCTTGCTCCGATTGGCGATGATGTGATGACATCGCTTTTTCAGCCAGATGGTCCGGGCACACCGGCTTACCTGTTAACCGGGAATTATCGGGTCATCCTGCAATATAACTGCTCGAACTACTACGCATTATCCGTGGGGTTGCTTGCTGATGAAATTGCCCGTTAACACTGTTCTGCCGCTTGCGGCGCTGATTGCCCTGTCCGGCTGTGCCGGTGCCGGGAATGGCGGCGGCTTGGTCTCGGATTTACCGAGAAATGGTCCTGCCGCTGATTATCCAGTGGTGTTGGGCGAGCCGTTTACCATCGGCGACACATCATACACTCCGGCCGACAGGCTCAATTACGATGCCGTCGGTTACGCATTGGTCGGGCAGGGGGGTAACGGTTCGGTCGCAGCAGCGCATAAGACTCTTCCGCTCCCCAGTTATATCGAACTGACTCGTCTTGATACAGGGCGGACCGCGTTGGTTCGCGTCGAAACGCGCGGACCGATGCGCAACGATACTTTGGTGGAGATTACAGAAGGTGCTGCAAGCCAGCTTGGTATCGCGCCAGATAGCAAGACGCCGGTGCGCATCAGACGCGTTAATCCGCCGGAAGTGGAACGCGCGATGTTGCGCTCAGGCAACGAAGCGCGGCTGCGCATGGACACACCAAAGGCCTTGCTGACAGTATTGAAGCGCAACCTCGTCAAGCAATCGCCGCTTGGCAATTTGCGAAATGCGCCTGCCATCGTTCCTGTCGATCCTGACCCGGTTAAACCGCAACGGGCCTCACCAGTTGCAAAGCCGGCCGTAAAGCCAAAGGCCGAAACACCGGAGCCCGCACCTGCAAGGCCCGCTACTGTCAAAGCCTCTTCCGCAAATCAGGCCGCAGGGTTCTATGTCCAGATCGGTGCCTTTTCGACGCAAAACCGCGCAAACAAGGCGGCTGGACCTCTTCAGGCGGTGGTTAGCAAGCCCGGATCGCTGTGGATTGTCCGGCTTGGACCCTACGCATCTTCACGCGGCGCCAATACCGCTCTGGAGAAGGCGCGCGCAGCGGGCTATAACGATGCCATGGTCCGGCGCATCGACTGACATTTCTGGTCAGGATGGTTGCCGCGCCAGGCCGGCTTAGCCGTTCGACCAGAGAGGTATCCTTGAAACAATTCTGGTTGGCATTGCTGTTTCTGGGAGCCGTGAGCAGTGCTGCACATGCGCGCTTGCCGGAGCCACCGCCAGAAATCGCCGACATCCCGGTGAGTATGCTGCTCGATCTTGGCTCAGGGCAAGTTCTGCATGCGCGCGAGGCACAGCGCAGTTTCCTGCCGGCATCGCTCACAAAGGTCATGACTGCTTATGTCGCGTTTGAGGAGATGAAGGCAGGCAGGCTCGATCCGGCACAAAAGTTTACCGTGAGGAGCGAAACGGCGCGTGATTGGTACAGGCGCGGCACCAGCATGTTTCTTTCCGGGCAGGAACACGTGAGCGCACATGATCTGCTGCGCGGCATCATGACGGCTTCGGCCAATGATGCCGCGGTCGTTCTGGCCGAGGGCTATGCCGGTAGCGTGCCTGCATGGACGCTCATGATGAATGATGCGGCCCGGCGGCTCGGCATGAAACACAGCCGGTTTTCCACGCCTAACGGCTGGCCGGATGAAGGGCAGACTCGCGTGACCGCTCAAGACATCGCCCGGCTTGCCAGCGCCATGATCCGGAACTTTCCGGACTATTACCGGGCCTATTCCGGCAAGAGGCAGATGGTGTGGAAGAATGTGACACTGTTCAGCCACGATCCTGTGAGCGGGGTGGTGAACGGTGCAGACGGTATAAAAACGGGTTATACGCGGGAAGCGGGCTATAACTTTCTCGGCTCGGCGCAGCACGATGGGCGCAGACTGGTCATGGTGCTCGGCGGCGCTGAAAGCGAGCAAAGGCGCGCCAATGCCTCGCGAGCATACCTGGAATGGGGATTCTCACAGTGGCGCACGAGGCATCTCATCGCGGCAACACAAAAGATTGGACAAGCGCGCGTGCAAGGCGGGCGTGTGGCTCAAGTTGCGCTCGTGGCCCGCGATCCGGTCTACGCCGTCGTTCCCCGTGACAACAGCGAGGCCATAACTTTACGGATCGTCTATCGCGGGCCGGTGATAGCGCCGATCGAGAAAGGACAGGAAATCGCCAGCCTCGTAATAAAGGTCGGGGATATGGAGCCTGGCCGCGTCCCTCTCTTCGCCAGCGAGGCAATTGAAAGCGCCAGCCCCATGGACAGACTGATCCACGGGTTTATGAACCTTTTCTCATGAAATCAGGGAAATTCATCGCGCTTGAAGGAGGAGAGGGGGCCGGCAAGTCCACCCAGACAAAAATGCTTGCCGATGCTCTCGAAGCCCGCGGAATTTCCGTGGTTACAACCCGTGAGCCGGGCGGGACCGAGAATGCCGAGAAGATTCGCGCATTGTTGCTCGATACAGCCGGGGATGGCTGGAACCTTCGCGCAGAAGCGCTGCTATTCGCTGCTGCGCGTTCGGACCACATGGAAAAGCTCATCAATCCGGCTCTGGCCGCCGGGAAGTGGGTGATCTGCGACCGGTTCCTCGATTCCAGTCGCGCCTATCAGGGCGGCGGAGGCGGTCTGCCCGATGCGGACATCCTTACGCTTCATCGCATTGGCAGCGAGGGGCATCTTCCCGACATGACATTGCTTATCGAAGTATGCCC
>JAHRVR010000227.1 GCA_019090585.1 Sphingomonadaceae bacterium | reverse complement strand
CGCCGGCGATGCCAAGACCGATCTGTTTGCTCTTGGCGTCACGCTTTATCAGTGGTTCACGGGGAAATGGCCGTTTGGCGAGCAGGAGGCCTTCCAACGCCCACGGTTTGGCAATCCTACGCCGCCGTCGCATTATCGACCAGAAATCCCCAGCTGGCTCGACGATGCGATCCTCACGGCAATTCAAACCGACCCCGAAAAGAGATTCGACGATGCAATCGGCCTGCTTCGGCGTCTTGAAGGCGGTGGAACAATTGCGCGGCGTGAACCGCTTTATGTACCGCTGATTGAACGAAATCCCGTGCGTTTCTGGCAAATCGTCAGCACCGCGCTCGCGGTCGGTCTCATTTTTGCGCTGGTCATGCGCTGATCCCATTGGGACAGTTCCCCATATCCAGCCACGACAACGCAAAAAACCGCCTCGACTTGACCCCTCGCAGGATCAGATCGGGCGGCGACGTTGCCACACTCTGTTAAGACAATGCAAAGCAGCTTCCAGTCATCCATCGTCGGACAACCACAACGCTGCAACGGGTGTACAAAAACGCGATTCGGGGGGGCGACGTAAAGCTCTTTTTGCACTGCAGCATTCTGGAGGGGGTCAGAACTGGTTTTCGACGTAACTCTTCATGTGAGAAGGGTCAAACACCTTACCATCAAAGAAGCTGTTTGGTTCCAATATGATATCGCCTTGCTGCGCTCCAACCGGAGTGCGCGTTGTGATACTGCCTTCAACCTTTGAGCTGGCCGAGGGGAGGGGCTCTCCAGTCCCTTGTAATGCGCTGCGATATACGTCTGGCCGAAAAACCCGTGCTGCCTTTTCCGCCTCGTCCGAATCGAAACCGCCCCCGTCCCACCGAATCATTTGCGAATAGAGCCACTGCGCCTGGCTGACCCACGGGAAGTTTGCCGCTTCGCGATACTGGAACATAAAATCCGGATAGTGAAAGATCGTCCCGCCCTTTTCGAGCAACAGACGATCCGAAATTGCCCTGTGGATCAGCACGGAATCCCCATCGAGATATTCCGGCTTTGCCAGAATCCGGGCGTTCTGCTCCCAGTTGGCCGGGTCAGCAAAATGCGCCGCTGCACGCACGAGCGCGCGGATCAGCGACTCAACATCGGAGCGCCGCGATTCGAGAACTGGCTCGCGAAAGGCCAGGACCTTTTCCACACCGCGCTGCCAGATCTGTGCGGTCGCGAGCACGATCACCCCTACCCCGGATTCAACCGCAACGCTGTTCCATGGCTCTCCAACACATATTCCATCCACGTCGCCAGCCCGCAAGGCATCGGCGCAGAACGGCGGCGGCACGGTCACGATCTCGACATCCTTGTCGGGCCGGATACCGCATGCCGCCAACCAATAACGCAGCACGTAGTTATGGCTTGAATAGCGATGGACAACACCGAAACGAAGCGGCTTACCCGCCGCGGCGCGATCCCGTGCGATCGGCGTCAGTCTGGCCGCAAGGCTGGCAGGATCGGCCAGATTTTCCGGATCGCCGATCTGTTCAGCCAGCTCGGTCCTGAGCGTAACCGCATTGCCGTTCAGACCGAGAACGAAAGGCACCGAAAGCGGTTGGGCCGGCCTTCCCCGCCCCAAGGTCACAGCAATCGGAAGCGGTGCAACCAGATGAGCGGCATCGCTGTGTCCATAGAGCAATCGGTCAAGCACAGTGGCCCAGCTCATGTCCTTCACCAGGCTCAATGAGAGGCCTTCGTCTTCGGCAAAACCGCATTCACGCGCCAGGATCGGCAGGCAGGCGTCCACAAGCGGGAGGAAACCGATAGTAAGATCCGCGCTCATTCTACTTCTCCCCCATCAGGTCATGGGCAGTCACGACGGCTTCGGCAATGTCGGCTATTCGCCGCCCCTGGTTCATCGCGGCCTTGCGCATTTCTGAATAAGCTGTGGGTTCAGACAAGTCGCGACTGTCCATCAGGATGCGTTTTGCCCGGTCGATTATTTCTCGTTCGGCAAGCTTGCCTTTCGCCTCAGCAAGGTCAGATTGAAGCCGGGAAAAGGCATTGAACCGCCTTACTGCAAGATCCAGGAGCGGCCTGATACGCCGCGCGGAAAGCCCGTCAACAACATAGGCCGAAACCCCGGCTTCAACCGAAGCGGCAATTGACTCGTCGTCCGACTGGTCAACAAACATCGCAATCGGCCGGGCAAGCGCTCGGCTGACGGAGAAATATTCCTCCAGAACATCCCGAGACGGATTGCCCAGATCCATCAGCACGATGTCAGGCTCAATTTCTCCGATGCGCGCCACAAGGCCGCGCCTGTCTGCCACCACGAAGATCTCACAATCTTCGAGTTCGTCCAGGCCTTCCTGAATAATCGAGGCGCGGGCTGCGCTCTCATCGACAATCGCGATCCGCATCATCCGATTGTGCACCGCAACAACCGGCGGCGCAATGCATCATTTGCACCCCAAGCTTTCACGTGGGCTTCCGCAATCTGTGTAATCGCTGTGCCGATGCGTTCGGCCACATTCTATCAGGAGATGGTCTGGCGCCGCCCTTTATCCGAAGCCTTATCGATTGCACCGAGCAAGCGCGTCAGTCTGACTGCATCGGCAAAGTCCGGCACCGTCCGCTCGCCAGAATCGATATCCGCCGCCAACCTGAGATAGGCTTCGGAAACATTGACCGGGGCCATGACGAGGCCGTCAACGCTTTGCTGCACAATCGGCCCTGCCTCGATACTGGCCTCAAGTGTGATCGATCCGGCTTGATAGCCACCCGCAAAGCGGCTCGACAGTTTGAGCGAGCCCTTCTTGCCAACCAGTTCAAAACCAAACTCCCGGTCGCCAACACCGCCCGTCACTTCAAGCGTTGAAACACATCCACCCTCATGCTGGCCCAGCACAAGCATGTGATCGGCACAAGTCCGCTCGACCATTTCATCCGTGCCCATGATCGGCACCATCTTCTGGTTGATTGTTGTGCGGGCGTCGAGTTCAACATAGCGCCCGACGATATGTTCGATCATGGCCAGCGTGTGGCCGCCCGCAATCGTCTCCAGCGTCGCGCCGTTCCGCTTATCCTGCAAATAGGCGAAAAAGGCAGGGGCAACGCCGCCCCAGCCCGCAGTCGGCGAGAAAACACGGCAAACCAGCAAATCCCCGAGCGCGCCTTGCCTGACCAGCTTGGCCGCCTGACGCACAGCCGGAGCAGAAAGTCCCTGCAGCCCGATCATGGCATGGCTCGCGGGCGTGACCGCGCCGGCCATTTCTTCCGCTTCGGCAAGATCGCGGCCAAGCGGCCATTCGCAATAGAGATGCTTGCCTGCTTCGAGTGCGGCCAGCACAATCGCGCGGTGTTCAGGCACCTTTACGGTGACAGCCACAATATCGATATCGGGATCACGCACGAGTTCAAGGGAATCGCCAAACGCCCGGTTCGCGCCGAATGCGGCGCGGGCCTCATCGGCGAGGTCCTGCGTGCGGGCGCAAACCGCTTCGATCACGAAACGGTCCGACATCTTCTTTAGCGCGGGAATATGCGCATCGTGCGCCCATGCGCGGTTGGCATTGGCGCCGACAATCCCGACCCGGTATATGTTCTGGCTCATCATTCCCTCTCAATTCGCGTCGTTCAGGCGTCCGATCGCTCCCTGTAGTGATCCGAAACGGCTTCGATGACGAAGATTCGCGTTTACGGTTCCGGCGCAGGCCCCCTCATCGCAAGGCAATTGGCGCGTCGAGTCAAGAACTGGCCTGTGCCATCGCTTTCCTTGACAACGCAAAGAAGCACTTGCCAAGACCAGTCAAAGCCATCAACAGTCCTGACATTGATTTGCAACAAGACAGAAAAACGATCCGAGTCCCAAGGATCGCGCAGAAGAGGATACCCCATGAGTGGATTTGACACAGTCATCCGG